>NZ_JAEILC010000045.1:0-264050 GCF_016307435.1 Pseudomonas sp. S4_EA_1b
TGCTGGGCGCACATAAAAAACCCGGCTCGATGGCCGGGTTCAGGGTTTCGTGTGCGTTTCGCGTTACTTGTGCACTATGGGAAAAGTACGCGGAATTCCCCGTCATGTCAATATGATTATGCCGCCTCCTGATCTTTTTCCGCGTGAATCACCTGCCACACCGGCTGCTGCGCCTGAATATCCACTTCCTTGATCACTTCTTTCAGGGATTCCCACAGGTCGAGCCAATCGCGAGTCCAGTTCTTCGGGTCGATGGTCACGCCGAAGAACGTGTTCATCTCGGCGGCTACCCGCGCCGGCCCCCACTCGGCAGATCCGGCCACCTCCCCTTTGTACGACTGCAGGGCCAGGGTCACCAGGTATTGCGCCTTCACGCGCTTGGCCGATGTCAGGTCCGGCAATGCTGCCTTGGCGGTGATCAGCAGCACCGCATTCAGCAGGTGCCGCATGTTCATCGCCGGGTGGTACAGGTAGTGGCCGAACTGCTGCACCTGGAAGGGCAGCGTGTCGATGGCGCGCAACACCTTACCGATGGTAGCCAGGTGAGCGGCGCGGGCAGTAGACCGGCCAAGCGGCGTTCCGCGTGTTTCGCTGATGCTGATCTTCTGGCGCACGACCTGAATGCGTTCCTCCTTGTCCTCCCCCAGTGCAGCAAATACGGCTTCTGCGCGCCGCATGCGCTGCCCCTTCTTGATCGGCGCGGATTGCGCTTTATCAATGGCCACGGCGCTGATCGACGCGTTCGATTCGTGCTGAGCCTCTGTCCAAACCTGCCTTGCGTTGATCAGCTTCATGCGGCTTGCTCCTTCTTCAGTGCGCGGGTCTTGGCCCGGTATTCGGCGGTGATCGCCTTGAGTTCTTCCACGGTGTGCTTGCGTGGCTGGTGATCGGCTTCGAGCGCTTCCACTGCTTCCAGGCCGATCCGAGCGACGAGCCCGGTGCGGAACGCCTGTGAAACGGTCTCGCCCTTGCGAGCGAACTTCGACGACCCGGCGTTACAGCTTTTGCACTGGAGCCAGATATTGGTCGGCACCAGCCTCAGTTCCGGGCGAGCGCCCTTGCCGAGGAAATGGCCTGCGTCAAATGCCCCTCCGGTCTTCCAGCCCTGGGCGCTCAGGATCGACTCCTGAGTGTCACCGCAGCTGATGCACCCACTGCCGATGCTCAGCTCGTAGGTGCGGCGGTAATCGCGCACGGCCTTCTCTGCATCCTTGAGGTGGTCGGCGCGACTTTTCAGGGCCTCCTTGCGGACCTTGATGTCCTTGCGCTCGATATCCGCCAGCGCCTTGCGTGCCTTCGGCTCATGCCTGGGCGCGTCGATCATTGCGCACGCTGGGCTGCACACCGCCTGACCCATGCGCGAAGGGACGAATAAGGCCCTGCACGTAGCAACGCGGCATTTCTTCGGCTTGGCCGGCTTCCGCTCGATGGTCATACAGCCTCCTTGGCTTTATGCTGCTCATGGGTGAATTCGCCGCGAAGGGGCATCAAATCGCTGGACTGATAAATCATTTCCCAGTACCTGGCGCGGCAAACCCACACATCCTTTGCAAGTGGTAGAGTCAATCCTTTGTAGGTCCAAACATCTCCAGTTTTTAGCGCCTCAATTAGCTCTACCTGGCTCATTGCCGGATACAGATCATTCCCCACCAGCGTCAGCGCCAAGTCGCCCGGCTTGAAGTTGTTAGTCATAGCGGCCACCCCAATGATCTTTTTGCGTCCAGCGCACCTGGTGCTCGGCGCCGAAGGCATGCACCCACTCGATCAACTCACCGCACTGCTTCACGGTGAGCTTGCTGGTGCGCTCGTAGATGACGTCGAAGCCGTTGCCGTCTACCGCCGGTATCATCTGCGGCTGATCGCCTGTCTCGCGCAGCCAGGCGGCCGTCAGAAGGCGTTTCCAGATCAGGACATCCCACTTCTTCCCGGCGTGTTCGACCTGGGCGGCGATATCGGCCAATGCCGCGTGCAGGGCCTTGTTCTGCTCCCCACTGCGGTCTACTTCGGTGATGGCCAGCTTCTTGGGCCTGGCCAGGTCCAATCCGGCGATGTAGCCCATGGCCCTGGTGCGGTCTGATTCATTGCGGATCTGGAGATTGGTCATGGCCGCTTCTCCAGGCTTTCGAGGTAGAACACCAGGGCACCACCGATCAGCAGGCCCAGCACGAATACGCCGAAGGTGGTCATGGCCGGTCTCCCTTGCCCATGGAGACGGCGTAATTCCAAACCTTGCACCATGCGCACTCCTTGCCGGCCTTGGAGCCGTTGTCTTCATCCCATACACCTGGAATTGAGTGACAGTGGCCGGGGGCATTCCCCGCACGGCTGATGCGCGCACCTGGAATCTCACTGACTACGGCGCTCATAACCCCTCGCAGCGCCTCGTTCTCAGCCTTCAGCTCAGCATTGACCCGCTCGTAGGCTTCGTAGCCGGTGCGTAGGCCGGCGACTTCGGCCTTGAGCGCTTCAACCTCCTGCCACAAGCGGTCTGCAAGTGGGTCATGCCAGCCTGGCATCTTCTGCAAGCTGCGCATGTGCACAGCGAGCTCGGTAGATGATTGCTCTCTGACGTAGGTCATGGCTTCACCTCAAACAGCTCAGGATGTAGTTGGCGTGCTGGACCTGCCATCCAGGGGCGCCGAATGACTACGTGGAATCTCCACGCCCAAATCGATAAGTGATTCGCCCCTCGGCTACGCATAAAGCTCCTGCATGCCTGATAGCGCCATGGCAGGAAGGTGACCTTCAGAAGGCAAGACTTCGGCAGGGCCTTGTGCTTGACCGTTGCGTCGTGTGGCATCGAATGAATGTTCATGACTTCACCTTCAGGCCGGCAGCTTCGACTGCCTCGTAGACATCACTCGAATACATGAGCGAACCAATTACCTTTGGCAGATCAATCACCAGCGCCTCGCGGGATGCCTGCCAGCCCCACCACGCAGATTGCACCAGCGAATTCAGGTAATCATCACAGTGATCCTTTGCGAAAACTGAAGGATCAAACCGCGCCACTGCACGGCTCAGGCATGCGGCCTGGTAGGCAACCTCAAACTCTTCACGCATCTTGTCGGTCATGTCCGCTTCTCCCCTGCTTCTGCGATCAATGCCATGCGCTCCAGGCGCTCGGCGGCCTGACTGGCCAGATTCATACCGTCCGCCTCATCCACCACCGGCATGCACACGAAACGGATTCCGCACTTGACCAGGGCGCTGGCAGCCTCAATGGATTGGCGTAGCTGGGCTGGGTTTGCTCGTTTCATCACGCGGCCTCCCGTGCATTCCAGCACTGGATGATTTTTTGAGAAAATTGAGAAAGTGCCCATTCGGCGCGACTGGCCTGGCGATGCTGTGCCAGCTTCCGGTGGTTGATTGGCCCGTGGAGGCCCTTCAGGTACGTCTCGCGCGCCTGACGATCCATCCAGCCGGTGATGACCTCTTCGACGATGTGGCCAATGCAGACGCAGTCAGGTCGTTGCTGATGCTCGCCGGCGGAAAGATATGCGGCGTAGGTGTGAATGCCGAACCACCGCCGTACCGCTGCGCCGATCTCGGCAGTCGAATAGCTGACCTCGCCGCGCTCACTGAAATAGCTCAGCATCCCGTGAAACAACTCACCGCCAATCATCTCGGCGCGGCCGTAAGCGAATACCACCGGGAATCCCGTGATTTGCTGGGCATCCCATGCCTTTTCACGCTCGGCCTGGCTCGGGACGGGCCCTTTAACTTCGACAAATGCGCCAACAGCCGGCAGGAAGAAGTCAGGCATGTAGCCGCCGTGGCGGGTGGTCACGGTGCGCGGCTCGTATAACCAGGCCACCCCCATCGCATCCATCATCGCCGCCCAGCGAGTCTCCGAATGGGAGCGCATTTCGTAACCGCCGTAGCGGAATATCGCTTGCTTGTCTCTCATCAGAAATTCACCTTTACGACGTTGTCTTGCCGGGCGTGGTTGGCCAGCGGCAGGAATCGGGACTTGGCACCCTGAAAGGCCGTAGGAACTGTGCCGATCTCGCCGTCTCGGTTCTTGCGGATGATGATTTCGCCAATCCCCTTGTCCTGGGTGTTTGGGTGGTACACCTCGTCGCGGTACACGAACATGACGATATCGGCGTCCTGCTCGATGGCGCCCGACTCGCGCAGGTCGCTGAGTACCGGGCGCTTGTCTGGACGGCTTTCACAGCCTCGGTTGAGTTGCGATAGGATGATCACTGGGCAATCAAGCTCACGGGCCAGCAGCTTGATTTGGCGGGACATGGCGGTAACGTCCTCAGTCCTACCCTTCCCTTCACCCTCAACCAAGCCCAGGTAGTCGATCACCACGAGGCCCAAAGAGCCCATGCGGTGCGACTGGCGACGGGAAATTGAGCGGATGCGCGGCATAGTCATGACCGGAACGTCCGACACGGCGATAGGCGCGTCACGCATGCGCATGACCGCCATGTTCAGCTCGGTGGCGTGATCATTGCTGCACTCACCAGTCTTCAGCGACGGGAGAGGAATCCCGCCTACGGCTGCAAGCAGACGATCCATCAGCTGGGTCTTGCTCATTTCCAAGCTGATCACTAGCACCGGTTTTTTCTGATTGATCGCCACGTCGGCGGCGATGTTCATTGCCAGAGTGGTCTTGCCCATCGCTGGGCGCCCAGCCACCACGACCATCTGACCGGACTTGAGCCCCTGGGTGTATGAGTCAAGATCAGGAATTCCGGTACCCAGTCCGTCGATGACGATCCCTGCGGCGAACTTGTCCAGACGATCTTGAAGTACCTCAACGTGTTCGATCAGGATGTCGCCAATCATCTGGCATTCACCATCGCTACCCGTGCTGTCCAGGCTAAGCACGATGGATTGAGCGAGGGAAATCTTGTCCTCGATGCTCGCCTCTTCGTGGGCCACCTCGTTGATTCTGGCGGCGGCGGCCGACATCAGGCGGCATACGGCGCGCTCCCGGATGATCTTCGCGTAGACCATTGCGTTGGCAACGCTGGCCGTATTCGACTGAATCTCGGCGGCATACGCGGCAACACGAACACCGCTGGCAAGTTCGGCGCGGCGGTCATGCAGCGTGACGATATCGACAGGCTGCCCGTCGGCGTGCATTTCGAGGATCAGGCGGTACAGCTCGGCGTTGTCTTCCCACGAGAAGGCGTCGGCCGATAACTGGTCGCTGAGCACATCGATCAGATGAGGCTGGCAAAGCATGGCGCCGATAACGCCGTGCTCAGCCTCGATACTGTGAAGTTCCATCATTGGGTCGCCTCCGAGATTTCGCGGAAGACGGCACGGTTGACCAGGGATTCAAGGCGAGGAGCCACGCTGGCGCCACGGAAGAACACTTGGCTGCGGTTGTTGGCCTTCTGGAAGAACGGGAGCCAGAAGCCCTGACCGCTTTGGTGCGACGGTGATTCATTCCAACGCTCGGCGATCATGCTGCGCAGCACTCTGTCGCTTGTCACGGTAACGGCTGGCAGGTTCGGGCAGACCTTGTGGTACAGGTCGATGATCTTGTCCACCGGAACACCTGCCTCGGACGCGCCCCATGGGTTTTTCTTGAATTCGCGCCCCAGCCAGTTGACCAGGAAGCGGCGCCAGTCCTTTTTCGGTTTGCTCCCGCTGGCCCAGGCGGCGGCACGTTTGATCTCGGCCTCAACGTCAATCGGCGAGTAGGCTTCTGCCCACTTGGTGATCAGGATGGCGTCGACTTCGAAATCTTCGCCATCGAACGAAACCAGCGTTGCGGCCTTTTCGATTTTGATTTCAGGCTGAGTGGGTTGAGCCCCTTGGGGGGCAGTAATCTGTTCCGTAGGAACAGTTACTAGGGGTTCTTTCTTTGTATAAAGAAGGGAGTCGTCGGATTTGGTCTGTCTCGCAATGCTGACGACTCGGCCAGAATGATCCGAGTCGGACGATATGGTCTGATTCGGACATTCTTTTTTTGTGTCGTAGAAGAGCCATTCAGAAGGCTCGCTGATACCGATATCACCACGCGCACCACCAACCCGGTACAGGATACGGCGCTTCAACAAGTGGCTGATGGCCTTGGAAGCCACGTCAGGGTGAATGTTGGTCGCCTTGGATATCTCGGTAGCCTGGATGCGTGCTTCGGCCACCTGATAGCCTATGGTGGCTCTGGCAACGTACAGCGCAACCTTCAGTTCGCGCCCAGGCAAATCGACAACCATCAAGGCCTCGATGAGCTTGTTTTCCATCCGGGTGAAACCCCCGGTGATTTTGAGAGGAATGACATTGCTCATGGGCGGACGCCTTTCGACGACGCCAGGAATGCCCGGAGCTGGTCAAGGCATTCGCGCACGAGCTTTGTCTTGGATGGCTTGGAGTACTGGAAGCGGATTTGCTTCGCGGCACTCATTGCTGCGCAAAGGTGAAAATCATTCCGCGCCACGTTTTGCGATTGCAGAAAACGTGGCGCGGATTCGTTAATGTTGACGACTGATTGGGGAATAGGCATTATTCGCTCCAGAACGTTTTTGAATGTGCTGCACGAAAAGCCACCATTGCCCGGTGGCTTTTTTGTGCGTCCGATTTACTGCTTGGTTGTTTCACTGGCAGATCCTCAATAGTCCCTGAGGGGCTAATCAGCCCTTTCGTCCTATGGAAGCGACGTTGCTCCGGCTCTTTGGTGGCCGGGTCATTCGATCCAGCGCCCGGTTCATGATTGTTGCGGCCAGCTCTTCGGGGGTTACTCCGTTGCGTCTGGCCAACAACTCCAGATCAGCGACTCCCTGCCAATCGAGCTGGATTTCCAGCGGTTTTCTTTCAGGCACAGTCCCTCCCTAGCCACTTCAGGCCACGTCTGTTTTCGCGTTAAGCTCTTCCATCATCTGGTTCAGGCCGCGCTCGAGGATTTCCCGGGCGAGTACTGCTTTCTGGGTCCGCTGGAACCTGGCCATGGCGGTCAGCAGGTCGTCGGCCACCTCATCCAGGCGGACCTTTGTGGGCTTGTCGTGCATGTGGCTTGGGTCAAAGTGCATCGTTTGTCTCCAGTGGCTGATGAATTGGTTTAAGCGGCTGATTTTTTAAGCTGGTTTTGGCTTGGGAACGGGCGAACCTCTTCGGCATGAAAGGTGCCGTCCGATGCCTCGGTCACGAAAATGTCCCGGCCAACCCTGAGTGCTTTGTTCAGCGCACCCTGGGACATACCGAGCAACTGAGCGGCCTTGGTTTGGCCCTTGCTGATAGCGAACTGATTGAGAGTGATTCGGCTCATGGCCATACCTCCATTGGCATTCATGCCGGCAGATTATCTCCCGTGGAGATACTTTGCAACTCCAATGGAGATGGTTAACTATTTCCTGTGGGAATATTCTTGCGAAATGAATAAAGAAAGACGCCAATTGCTTGATTGGGAGCGGGAGGAGTGCGCGGCCTTGAAAAAGGCCATTGCGGACTTCAATGCCTCACGCCCGAAGGACAAACGCCTGACCCAGGACGAGATCGCGCACGCTGTCGGTATGAGCCAGGGAACGCTTGGTAGCCATCTGAATGGCCATCGCCCGCTCACACAGAAGCTTGCTGTTTCTATGGCCGAAATGCTGGGCGTGCCGATTGGTTCTTTCAGTAAGCGCATCGAGGACGACATAGGCCGCATGGCTTCGGCTGCAGGCTTGAGTCAGGCGCTGGCCGCCCCAGATGCGGACGGCCGCACTCCCCCGCGCAGCTTCGATCTGAACGATGAGCCCGGGTACACCGGCGTACTGCAACTGACTGCGCGAGGATCAACCGGTGACGGCGAAGACAACCCGCACGTCGAGATCCGCGGCGTGATGGCGTTCAAGTCGGCCTGGCTGCGCGCAAACAACCTCAACCAGAAACACCTGGACGTGATCTATGCGAACGGACACAGCATGGAGCCGACAATCAATGACGGCGACGTGCTGCTGGTGGATGAGTCGAGAGTGGAACCGAAGGACGGCCAGATATTCGCCATGCAGAGCGAATCAAAGGGCACGATCGTGAAACGTCTGGTGAAGTCGGACTTCGACGGCTGGATCATTCGGAGCGACAACCCGCTCTACCGCGACGAGACACTGCGTGACGGGGAGATAAACGAGGTTCGCATTATAGGGCGCGTCGTCTGGCGTGGCGGGATGCTATAGGAGGAATCATGTCCCTTACCAAACCCAACCAGCAACTGCGCCGCGACCTGAAAGAGGCGGCGGCCCTGATCAAGTGGTCAGGCGTCGACCTGATGAAGATGGCCATAAGGCTGTCTGATGCGGGGTTCGAGAGTGATGCCAGGGAGCTGCTCACGATCATTGGCAGCTTTCCGGATGCCGAGGACAAGCTGGCGGGCTATGCGGATGAGGTCAGGGATCAGCGCATCACCAGGGCGAAATCGACATAGCCCTTTTCCTATATTGCATGCGATAGAATTCAACCTATGAACGACTCCAAGGAATAAGGATTCCGCATGCCTCTCATATCTTGCCCGGACTGCAACAAAGAAATATCTGATGCTGCCCCCATATGCCCTAGCTGCGGAAGGCCAATGGCAAGCGCTCCTTTTCGTGCAGATGCTCCCATTGGTGGAAGCTATGTCGCAAAAAGAAAAAGGTCGTCCGGACTCGGCTCTTTCGTTCTATTGCTGCTGGGCATGGCGATCACGGGCTGGTATTACCTGGGTGGAAATTCTGTTCGCACCACCAGCGATATGGTCCTGGAGTCTTACTTTTCTAGGCAGCCAATAGCGAGCGTAACTGCGCGCGATATAATTTCCGCATATGAGCAGAACGAAGTTTCCGCTGATCGCTCGTATCGCGGAAGCATTGTCGACGTAAGCGGATACATAGCAAGCATAAAGAAGGACCTAAGCGATGACCTGTACATAACGTTGGACGGTGCCGGTGCATCGCGATACCGATCTGTTCAGGCATATTTTTCTCCTGACCTTGCGAATCGCCTTGCAAGCCTCAGGAAAGGACAGGCGATTGTAGTCAGGTGTCGTATTGAGGGATTATTCATCAATGTCCGCGGACGGGACTGCACCCTTCCGTAAAGCTCATGGATATTAAGTAATTCCGGCCCGCCACTGAGCGGGCTTTTTTGTGCCTTCGATAAAAATTATCTCCATTGGAGTTGACACAAATATTTCCATAGGAGATATTAGCTCCATCGAGTCACCCAACAGGGACTCGCCAGGGCCTCACAGCCCGCCGCTCTTTACACAACCTGACGTGACCCAACGACGTACCGGCAACCCCGGTGGTGAGAAAGCTAAACCGTCGTCCATGCAGCCTCTGGTAGCTGCCGTACTCCCACATGTGAGTACGCGAAACCACGCACACAAACTGGCAATGCATCGAACACGAAATGTGCGGCGCCGGTGAGAGACGACTCGGACCGATGCGTGGTGGAGACAACAGATTTCCTCGATGACCTTGGCGACAGGGTCATCCGGAAAATCAAACGAGGGCAAGACGATGGGACTGGATATCACCGCTTACAGCAAGCTCGTAGAGGCGCCTGATGCTGAGCGCGATAGCGACGGCAAGCTGGTCGATTACGACAACTTCACCTCGTTCTACAGCAACGAGGACTTTCCAGGGCGGATGCAGGGGCTGACCGAGGGCATGGCTTACCGCACCGACGGTGAATGCTCAGGCCTCAGCACTGGATACGGCACCTACAACGCTTGGCGGGAAGAACTAGCCAAGCTTGCTGGCTACCCGGCTGAGATACGCGAACAGTACGGCCGCCAAGTTGAAAGCTATTGCGTTGCTTGCTGGGGCGGCGCTCAGGGGCCATTCGCCGAGCAGATCAACTTCAGCGACTGCGAAGGCACGATCGGCCCAGTGGTAAGCGCGAAGCTTGCTAAGGATTACGCCGAGTTCTCCGAAAAGGCCGAAGCAGTAGGCGGCTATTTCTGGGAGAAATACCAAGAGTGGCGCGTTGCTTTTGACCTCGGCGCAGATAACGGCGCCGTCTCCTTTCACTGAACAACCAGCGCCACGACAGCCTGTCGTTAACTGCCCGATCCCCTGGCGCCTGAAGGCATGCTCAGGCCGTATCGGATATAGCTCGGCCTTCTCTGTGATAGCAGGGTGGCCACCTTGTCCTGAGCCAGAGCGGGTTTTGTCGCGGCGAAGACGGGCAACATTCGGAGGGATTCGAGCTATATCCGATGCGGACGAAACTGCGGCCTATAACCGCCCACCTGCATCCCCATTCATTCCAGTGAGCGAACAACGGAGGGCTTCATCATGGACTAGCCAATAGCTGCCCGACGCCTCATGCGCCCGGCAGGCTTGTTACATACGAAGGTAAAAGCCCGGGCAATGTTCGGGCTTTTTTACGCCTCGCCTTTAACCGGGTGAACCAACGAATGGAGAGAGTCATGACGACGATTTACTTGGTCTGGAATGAGTCAGGTAGTGAGTGCGTGGGCTTCGATGATCGCGCTGACGCAGATTACGCGGCCACGGGGTTTACATCGGGCAATGGCGGCGGGGTTTCAACTCTTGCCGAGGCATTCCGCGAAAACTACGCGGACGATGACCCTGACGCAGAGTTTGAAGTTACCGAAATCGAAGCCTAACCCCAAACACTGGAGGTCGCCATGAGCGATTGGAAGGAAATTGCGAGTGCGCCGCGCGATGGCACCGAAATCATCCTGCGCAAAGGCGACCGGGTAACAGCGGGTGCCTGGATTGAATGGACAAAATCAGAAGCAGAGTTCCACTCAAATGGCACCTACTTGGGCAACTACGAGTATGACTCAGGAGCATGCTGGTCATCGTGGGATGGCGGCTTCTGTGACGACGACGAGCCGACCCACTGGCAGCCACTCCCCGCCCCGCCCACCGAATAACGCCACCCTGGAGGCAATCATGGAACACGAAATAGTTGTTGAGGGGTTTGTCCTCCAGGTGGAGGTGACCCATTGCGTGAATGAGCCGCCGTGCTATGGCAGCTGGAACAGCGACTGGGACGCCCAGGGCGACCGGGAACTGGAGTTCAAGCTGGTGTCGGGCGTCTGCTACGACGAGGACGGTGTTCGGATGGATGTGCCGGACTATCAACTGCCGGTGCTGGCCCATCAGTACGGGCCGCAGATCACCGTGGCCCTTTGGCATGAAATTGATTCCCGCAAGAGCCGGGAAAGGCGGTGTGCAGCATGAGCCTAAGTGAGCATTCACCATCCCAGCACGACCTCGCTGTCGGCATGCTGGAAAGCTACATCGCACGGGTGATTGACCCCGAGTGCAGCCCGATAGCCGTCAAGGCTTCGGCCAACACCGCAATCCTGATCTTCCGCACCCTTGGCGTGATCGACGCTGCCGAGGATGCCCACTACACCGAGCGCCTGCACCGTATCTACGAGAGCAGCTATCAAGGAGACGCGGCATGACAATCACCGCCGGTTCATTCAAAGGTATCGCCGAGGCCCTGAGAAATCAGGGTTTCTTGTTTCTGGTAGACGTGAAATGGATCGAGCAGCCTTGCAAGTGTGCGGGCCGCTGGACTTGCAAGGTGAGTGTATGAACCCGCGTATCGAGAAGAAGCTGAGCAAGCGCCTTGTTCAGCTGTATCCATGCTTGTACGGGCGAGCCTGGATCGATGATGACCACTCTGAACTTGCCTACGATGAAAACTCAAATGTTCGTCATTGCCCGAGCGTCGGCGGCGGGTATGACTCATACAGCGGCGACAGCTACGAGTCGTACACCGTATGGGCTTCCTGGCTCCAGATGTGGCCTTGGCACGGCCCGTTCAAAGAGTATCCACACGATCATCAATTCGCGATGTATCCAAATACCGAGGGCTTCAGGCCGACTACACGGAATCTCCTGAAACTGGCTGCGGAATGCGAAAAAGCTGAACGGGTATAGCCATGACCAATTACCAAAGAGCCAAGCGCTACTGCTTCTGGCGCGGGTCTGCCATAGCACTCGCATTGTTTACGACCTGGATGATGCTCAGCGCATACGCCGGGGCAATTACTCAATAACCAATACCTTCAATCGCTGCGAGCATCGCGGCAAGGATTCTCTATGTCCGCAGTAATGAAGCAGGACGACAATACGCCTGCGATGTCCGAGGCCGCTCTCGTTGAGGTGCTGAGTAGCAGCCTCTACCCCGGCGCAGAAAAGAACTCTGTTGTGATGGTCCTGGCCTACTGCCAGGCCGCGCACCTGGACCCAATGTTGAAACCGGTGCACATCGTTCCGATCTGGAACTCGAAGACGAAAAAGATGCAGGACACGGTGATGCCCGGCATCGGCCTGTACCGCATCCAGGCAGCGCGCACCGGCCAGTACGCAGGAATCAGCGAGCCAGAATATGGCCCTCCAGTGACTGCGAAGTTGAGCGGCGTAGATGTCACGTACCCAGAATGGTGCCGCGTGACGGTCAAGCGCCAGATGAGCAACGGCCTGGTGGCCGAATACACAGCCAACGAGCGCTGGATCGAAAACTACGCAACAGCCAGCAAGGACACTGCGGCGCCCAACGCCATGTGGAAGCGTCGAGCATTTGCCCAGCTCGCCAAATGCGCCGAGGCCCAGGCCCTGCGCAAAGCATTCCCTGAAGTCGGATCGGCGCCAACGGCGGACGAGATGGAAGGCAAGGCCTTCGAGGAACCGCCGCGCGATGTCAGCCCTCGGCAGCAAGCCCAGCCCGAACCGGAAGCGCTGCCCGCCTACTCCGACGACTTGCTGACCGAGAACATCGTGAAGTGGCAGCCACTAATTGACTCGAACCGCACCAGTCCTGAACACCTCATTGCGACCATCAGCAGCAAATACACGCTGAGCCCGGCGCAGATTGAAAAAATCACCAACCTCAAAGCCCTCGATGGAGACGCAGCATGAAAATTCACAACGTAGCTCAAGGCTCCGCCGAGTGGCTTGCCCTCCGCGCTCAGTACCGCACCGCTTCCGAAGCCCCCGCAATGATGGGCGTGTCAAAGCACCAATCGCGCACCGACTTGCTGAAGGCCAAAAAAACCGGTATCACACCGGACGTCACGCCATCGCAGCAGTTCATCTTCGAAAAAGGCCACGCAACCGAAGCCATGGCCAGGCCGTTGACCGAAGCGCTGATCGGCGAAGAGCTTTATCCGATCGTTGCTACCGAGGGCAATCTGCTCGCCTCCATGGATGGCGCCACAATGCTCGGCGAGACGCTGTTCGAGCACAAGCTTTGGAACGAGTCGGTCGTGGCCCAGGTGAAGGCTGGCGACCTGGCTCCGCACTATTACTGGCAGCTAGAGCAGCAACTGCTGGTGAGCGGCGCCGAGCGAGTGATCTTTGTTTGCTCGGATGGCACCCCGGAAAACTTCGTGCACATGGAATACCGGCCCGTCGCCGGGCGCGCGGCCCAGTTGATCGAGGGCTGGAAACAGTTCGAGGCAGACTTGGCCAGCTTCGAGATGGCCGATGCGCCCTCAATTGTCGTCGGCAAGGCGCCTGATGAGTTGCCAGCCTTGCGCATCGAGCTGACTGGCATGGTTACCGCCAGCAACCTGAAGGCGTTCGAAGACTCGGCGCTGGCTGTCATCGACTCGGTGAAAACCACACTTTCTACGGACCAGGACTTCGCCGACGCGAAGAAGGCAGTCAAGTGGTGCGGCGATGTTGAGGAGGCTGTCGCTATCGCCAAGAAACAAGCTCTGTCGCAGACCCAAAGCATCGACGAGCTGTTTTCGTCGCTGGATCGCATCAGCGCCCATGCCCGCGAGACCCGCCTGAAGGTAGACAAGCTGGTTAAGGCTCAAGAGCTGCTGGTGAAGACCAACATCAAGCAGAAGGCCGAATTGGCGCTGGCGGATCATATCGCCGCAATCAACAAAACCCTTGGCAAAGTCACGCTACCTCATGTCGTTTCGGACTTCGCCGGCGCCATGAAGAACAAGCGCACCATCGCCAGCCTTCAGGATGCAGTTGATACCGAGCTGGCCCGCGCGAAGATCGATGCAAGTCAGGCAGCGGACAGCATTCGATTGAACCTGACCAGTCTGGCGGAACTCGCTGCTGATTACGACTTCCTGTTCAGCGATGTGCAGCAACTGGTTACCAAGGCCAATGACGACCTGGTGACGCTGATCAAATTCCGAATCTCCGAACACCAGAAGGTGGAGCGAGAAAAGGCCGAAGCGAAGCGTATCGCCGAAGAGCAGGAAGCGGAACGCTTGGCAGCCATCAAGCCAGAGCCGGTCGTAGAGAAAGCGGCGACACCAGAGCCAGTCCGCGCCGCGCCGATCCAGACGGCCCCCGCCGCTCAGACCGCAAAGCCAATATCGAGCCAAGCGGTGGAGCAGGTAACGCTGCAGGCCAACGTGACGGACTTCGAGGCCCTGGTGAAATCCGTGGCATATGGTCAAGCGCCGATCAGCGTCCTTTCGGTCAACTGGGAAACGCTCGACGCGATGGTCGCGGCGCAGGGCGCAAACTTCAGTATGGCCGGGGTGACACTCGGCAAGGCGGCAGCATGATCAGCATCCTACAGAACGAAGTAGAGCGCCTTCGGCCAGCGTCCGACGAACTGGCGGCCCAGGTTGCGCAGTTCCTGGCAGACGGCGGCAAGATCGACAGCTCTGGAAAGTCAAAGCCCAGGCCGGAAGTACTCGCCAGCCTCAAGCAGCCACCATTCTTTCAACGCCAAGCGGTCAAAACTGAGACCGATCTACAGGTGGCGCGCATCCGCGAGATGGCGCCAACCATGAGCCGCCGCGATATCTGCGAGAAGGAAGGCATCACCATCGGCGTATTAAAAGGGATCGCTGGCCGGTACGGAATCACATTCCCCATCAGGCCAAAGCAGCCAAGCCCGCCAAACAAAGTTGACTCAATCATCGATGCGTTTTTGGTCGTCCGTATCGGCGAGTGCATCGCCGCTGGGGTCAGTCAGAATCAGTGCAGCATCAAGCTCAAGATCAGCTCAACCCTGCTCCGGCGCCTGATCAAGGAATACGAGATCGACTATCCAAAGCTGAAACCCGCATTCCGATGAAGCGGCGAGTTCAGCAACGCAAACGTCAAACCTGGCTCGCACTGCCGGCCAGCGGAATAGAAGAGGTAGGCCATGGCCAAGACTCCCACAGAACGAAAACGCGAACAGCGCGAGCGGGACAAGATGACCAAGGCGGACAAAGAAGCCGCCCTGCTGTCTCGCCAGATCGTCACGAAGCTCTATCACAACGATGACGCAGCGCTTAAACGGGTCATGGCCAGGACCGGGATCGACGAAGAGCAAGACCTTATTTCTCGATTCATCCGTGGCGACGACCGCATGACCGATGAGCAACTGGCTGCGCATATTCGCATTGCGTGACATGCCGTCGTGACTACCCCACTCCACCGCCCGGGCATGGCCCGGCAAGGAATACCGTATGACTACTGAAGCCAAGCTTCTTGCGGCAGATAACGACCGCGACATGCTTGAGTACCTGCATGACGCGTTCTCTAGCCAGGTCAATGTTTGCGATAACTGCGGGCATGAGACTGCCACCAGTGAATGCGATTCCGCTTCGGACCTGCGCGACTATCTGAGCAATTTTCCAACCCTGCCGCAACCCATCTACAACGAGGCCAAGGAGCGGGAGTTGTTTGAAGCTTCGCTTGGGTCGACGTTAGTCTCACTCAACACCAAGGGTGACTACTTGTACGTCTCATCCCGCGATAAATGGGAGGGCTGGAAAGCTTGCGCCCAGTCCCGCGCCAAAGCTGGGGAGGTGGGTCATGAGTGAAGTTCACCGATACCAGGTCGTGACGATGCTTTCCGACGCTGGCAACAAGATTGCGTACGACCCGCACGGCCCGTGGATTGTGATGGCGGCCGATCACGACCGCGTAACCGCCGATCAGAAAGAGGGAATCGCCAAGCACTGGCAGGTGGTCTGTGATCAGCGGGCAAAGATCGACGCCCTGCAACAGCGCCTGACCGCAGCGGATGAGCGGGTGGATGTGCTGGAGGGGTTTTTGCGCAAGGCGCCTCGTGGCGTTCCTGGCTTTGCAGAGTGGGAGAAGAAAAGCATTGCCGCACTCAAGCAAGCGGAGGCGCCCCCTAAGAAGGTCAAGCCAACGTGTCACTGGGCTTGTACGGGTTGCGATATTTGTGGGAGCGCGGGCCGTGGCGACACCTGGTCTTAATCCCCAACTCCCCGCCTACTGCTGGTGCCTGCTGGCACTGGCACAACTGATTTGAGGTGATTTATGAGTGAATTAAGCCAAAAACCGAAAGCCAACAATGCACCGACCTACATGTGCTTGTATCCGGGGCTGGCAGAGATCGCCCGAGCCAATGGTTACGCGCTTGCAGTGCACGGATCCCTGGCTCGCGATATGGACCTGATAGCTGTTCCATGGATTGACAACCCATCCTCGCCAGAGGCTGTGATCGCAGCCATTGAGTCCGATTACGGAATTCGCCGCATCGGTGATTTGACTGCTGCACCGCATGGGCGAATGGTTCAGACGATAGGTATCCAGTTCGGGGAATGCTTCATCGACCTTAGTTTCATGCCTTCATCAGGTCGAAACTTCAATGCAGGAACCGCGTCAGACGCCCAGCCCAGTGGCGATCATATGGAGAGTGGGGAATTCAACGATCCACTTTACAACGCCGAGTCTGATGCCAGAAACGCTGCCGCGCTGCTTGAAGAAGTACTTGAGTGGTTCGATGACGGCGTCGGGCGCAGCCCTGAGGAATTCAGGTTGATGCGCCGGATCGGAGACTGGCTGGGCCGAAGCGTTGCAGAAATCAAAGATAGCAGTGATGAGTGCGCCCACAGTGAGGCGAACAAGATCGGCTGCCCTGAATGCGGGGAGGTTTTCAAGTGATTAGCGAGAAACCAGAATTGCTGAACTGCCCATTTTGCGGAAAGGAACCGCGCTATGTTCCTGCAGATTACGTTGATAACCACGGTAGACCATGGCCATTCGCAGAATGCGATCCATGTAGCGTTGGCGCACCAGTAGAGTTTTGGAACAGGCGAGCCGGTGACGCTGCTCTACCTGCTCGGGTGTCTGTCGAAAGCGGCCCTCACTACAGTGATAACCCCGCATCAGAATACGGTTATCTGGCTGGCTGGAACGCCTGCCTAGACGAGCTGAAACGCCTCAACCCCTCTCTGTAACCCCTCCCCCTTCAAAGTCAGCCGCTATAGCGGCAAGGACAGGTATCGTCATGCCCAAACATCAGCCAGAACTGGCCCGCATCTACAACGTGTTCGGTCTCAGCTCAAACCATGAGCTTTCGACCCTGCTGGTCAATATCGAAAACACGAAGCGTTTCTCCGATCTGTTGCACGCAGTTGAGCGCGAGTTTTTCATGGTGCCCGGCGAGCCATCTGATGAACCCGAAGACACAGGGCATCCGGTAGATGACGACTGCCTGGTAAATAGCTGGGGGTCCACACCGGCTGACTATCTCAAGCAATTCAAGGCAGCATTACCGATAGCTGCCGCGAACTCGGTACCGGCCTATGAGGCGCTCGTGACCGGTGAAAAGTGGTCGTTGGACGGCGAAAACGGCTCCTGGGATTACGACAGCCTGGACGAGCTGCTCAAGGACAACTACGGCCACGACAGCGATGGCGACGGGCATCCGGCAAGCTACAGGCCAGGCCTCTACGAAGGCGGCACGGTCTATCGCGGGACGGTGTGCAAGGACGACCCCGCTCGCTTCCTGCCAGATGCCAACGATGTGACCGAGCGAATGTACGAAAACGCCTGCGATAGCGACGCTGGAGAATGGGTTGATGCCTATCCAGACATAAGCACGGCGGCCGAGGCAGAACTGCAGATCGCCCTCGCACCGCTAAAGGCCTGGGCGCGCAAGCATTGCCAGCCAGATTTCTTCACGATCAAGGACGTTACGCCGCACATCGTCACCGAAGAGGATGTCACCCGGAGCAGGAAGTCGTGATCGCCACCCTCTGGTTCGCCTACGTCTTCATCTACCGAGGTCCAAAGCCATGAACGATTGTGAGCTTTTGGATCTGGCGGCGAAGGCGGCAGGCATTGATCTCGAAGAAAACCGCCACTGCCCTTCCGGCGGGATGTGGATTGTCGATAAAAAGTCAGGACTTGATGTCGTCTGGTCCCCGCTGACCAATGACGGCGATGCGCAGCGCCTGGCAACAAGCCTTCAGCTCAGCATCCTCTGGTTCACCAACCTGCAATACGTGATGGTGGAGCGCTGCGGTTTCGGCGAGAACATCGGCTGGACCGATGACGCGGGCCGAGGTGGCGCGCTCCGCAGAGCAATCACCGCCGTCGCAGCACAAATCGGCAGCACGCTTCCATAACCCCAATCCCCTGCATACCTGCCGTCGAATGGCGTCAGGGCAATTGACTATCAACCCAGCGCTCAGCAGCAGCCATTGCCTCATCGAGCGCCGCCGGATAGTCAGGCCAGGGCCCGGTCAGTTCAGCAGCAACTTCGCCCAACCCATCAATTGACGCGGGCTCGATGATCTTCGCGGCAACCGGTGCATCGTCGTTCGGACGTCGCCAGTCGAACTTGAGGAACATCGTGTGACCCCGATATGCGTGGGCAATCGGAACATCTATTTGGTGTGACACACGCCCTCCTGGCAATTGGGTGGAATGAATACCCGTTTTACACCCATCCCAACAACACAGATATATAGGCATAACGCCATCACTCCATTCCCCTACATGCCTGCCGGTGAGCGGCGGGCGAGGTACTTCCGCATGCTCGAAACTATTGAGGTGTCGCGCGTGAAGCGCTTCGCCGCAAACACTGCCGGCCGGGATTTCGCGGTTGGCGACATTCACGGGCACTTTACCCGGCTACAGATGGCACTCGATGCGGCCGGGTTCGATCCTGCCGTTGACCGACTGTTCAGCGTAGGCGATCTGGTTGACCGTGGGCCAGAGTGTCGAGCTGTGATCGACTGGCTGGCAAAGCCTTGGTTCCACCCTGTGCGCGGCAACCATGACGACTACGTGGCGCGCTTCGATACCTGCGACGTCGAAAACTGGGTCTACAACGGTGGCAGTTGGTTCGCCGGACTGGCATGGGATGAGCAGCGAGAGTTCGCCGTGCAGTTCCGCGACATTCCAATCGCGATTGAGGTTGAGACGGAAGGCGGATTAATCGGCATCTTGCACGCTGACTGCCCCTTCCCGTCATGGGGCCAGCTACGCACCGAGCTTGAGGCTCCAGAGAGCAACAAGCGCCTGAAGCTGGTGCAGAACACCTGTATGTGGTCGCGCAGCCGCGTCGAGCAGTTAGACCAAACCTTCGTGACAGGTGTTCGTGCGCTGGTAGTCGGACACACGCCAATGAAGCGGCCAGCCGTCCTGGGTAACGTCCATCACATCGATACGGGTGGATGGATGCCGGAGCGCGGCTATTTCACCCTCCTCAACCTCGAAACGCTCGAAACCATCCCCTCAACCCTGCCTGCACTCAGTCAGGACTGGGATTAACCACCTTCAGCCGCCCAGCGCGGCAAGGACACCCTATGTTCGCAATCAAACTCACCCTGATCCTGCTGGGCGCTTTGCTGTACCTGGTCGGCAGCGGCTGCTGGTTCTTCTGGGCCGGGCCTGACCTTGTGGGCGCTGGCACCACCGAGGCACTGCTCTACGCCTTCGCCGGCACATGCGCCTGGCTGCTGATCAGCTTCGGCCTGGCCATCCACATCATCAATACAGCGCGGCCCACGGTGGTCGGGAGGTAGGCATGGCAGTAGCGGAAAAACTTAGCGATGAGTCGGGCCACGACAAGGTCACCGAAAAAAGGATGGCCGAGCTGCTGGGCACCACGCCGAAAGCCCTGCAGCGCAAACGAGAACGTAACATCATCCCCGCCGGCGTCTGGTCGAAGATCGACGGACGAATCATGTACAGCAAATGGAGGTACGACGAATGGCTAGAGAGCCAATGGAGCTGCCCACCGGAGTTGAGCTTGTCGGGAAATCGATCAGGATCAGGTTCTCCTGGAACAAGAAGCGGCACTGCGAAACGCTCGCTCTCCCGCAAACCCCAAAAGGAATCGCAGCAGCCGAGGCTTTACGTTCTCAAGTGATACAGCTGTCAAAGCTGGGAGCGCTCACGCCAGAGAAGTACAGGGAGCTATTCCCCAATAGTAGGAGCGATTCGACTGGGCATATGCCGATATTCTTCGACTACGCCCAGGACTGGCTGAACAGCCTTCAGATAGAAGACAGCACCCGCAAAAACTACCGCAGCACCATGCAAACCTACTGGGTGCCGTACCTCGCCGAGTACCCACTCGACAAGATCACCCCAGTACTGATGCGGAAAATCGTCAACGGGATTACTTGGACCTCTCCAATTCGCCGGAAAGGCGCCATCCGGCTGGTGACTGGCCTCCTGACACAGGCTGTGAATGACGAACTGATATTGAGGAATCCGGCCAACTCGATCCCGCCGACCCGGGTAACCAAGCGCGAAATCGACCCGTTCAGTCGCGAAGAGGCGGACGAGTTGATCAAAAAGCTGTACGAATTGACGAGCGGTTTGCAGGCCATTTACGCGTGTTTTTTTGAGTTTTCTTTCTATACAGGAATGCGTCCAGGCGAGGCTATGGCCCTGCGGTGGAGCGAGGTTGATACGCGCTCGCGGCGCGCCAAGGTGTGCCGTATCAGGCTGTACGGCAAGATCAAGGAGAGGACCAAAACGAAGGTCTCGCGGGAAGTTTTATTGAACGATCGAGCTTTGCAGGCACTCGAAAAAGCCAGACTACTTACGGCGGCGCGCTCTGATTACGTTTTCGCGCCGGACGGTTCGGGTGACAGATCAGAGCTATACATCCGATCCGAAACTGGAGCTAAGCGTTATTGGTTGTCAGCACTGCGCAAGAGCGGAATGCGGTATCGCCGGATGTATGACACCAGGCACACCTACGCAACAATGTGCCTGATGTCCGGAATGAACCCCGCATTCATCGCTGCGCAACTTGGGCACAGCGTCCAGGTCCTGCTTTCAACCTACGCCAAGTGGATCAGTTCCTCGAGTGATTTCGCGGAGCTTGAAAAGCTGGATTTACCGAAAATCGGTACAAGTTTGGTACATGAATCTCGGTAGATGCGCCTAGGTCCAGCAAATACAAGGCCCTATGCAATATGTGCGGATTAGCTGGTGAGTTACGTTTCGATGCCCAACCTGCCGACCTGGCTGCGGTTGAGCGCATCACCCATCATTTGGCGCCACGCGGCCCTGACGCGTGGGGCTTCCATGCCCAAGGGCCGATTGCCCTGGGCCATCGCCGCCTGAAAATCATGGACCTGTCGGATGGCTCCGCCCAGCCGATGGTCGACGCTCAACTCGGGCTGTCCCTGGCATTCAACGGCGCGATCTATAACTTTCCGGAGCTGCGCGAGGAACTTGAAGCCCTCGGCTACGCGTTCTATTCCGGCGGCGACACCGAAGTGCTGCTCAAGGGCTATCACGCCTGGGGCGAAGCGCTACTGCCCAAGCTCAATGGCATGTTTGCCTTCGCCATCTGGGAGCGCGACGCGCAGCGGCTGTTTATCGCCCGCGACCGCCTTGGCGTGAAGCCGTTGTACCTGTCGCGCACCGGCCAGCGCCTGCGCTTTGCCTCTGCATTGCCGGCACTGCTCAAGGGCGGCGATATCAACCCGATCCTCGATCCGGTGGCGCTCAATCACTACCTGAATTTCCACGCGGTGGTGCCAGCGCCGCGCACCTTGCTGGCGGGCATCGAGAAGCTGCCTCCGGCCAGTTGGATGCGCATCGACGCCCAGGGCAACATCGAGCAGAAAACCTGGTGGACCCTGCCCTACGGTCCCCATGACGATGAGCAACACCTGACCCTGCAAGACTGGACCGACCGTGTGCTCGACAGCACCCGCGAAGCCGTGGCGATCCGCCAACGTGCCGCGGTGGATGTGGGCGTGCTGCTGTCCGGTGGTGTGGATTCGAGCATGCTCGTGGGGCTGTTGCGTGAAGTCGGCGTGCAGGACCTGTCGACATTTTCCATCGGTTTTGAAGATGCCGGCGGCGAGCGCGGCGACGAGTTCCAGTACTCGGACCTGATCGCCAAGCATTACGGCACGCGCCATCACCAATTGCGCATTGCCGAAAGCGAAATCATTGAGCAATTACCTGCGGCGTTCCGCGCCATGAGCGAGCCGATGGTCAGCCACGACTGCATCGCGTTCTACCTGCTGTCGCGAGAAGTTGCCAAGCATTGCAAGGTGGTGCAGAGCGGCCAGGGCGCTGACGAATTGTTCGCCGGTTACCACTGGTATCCGCAGGTCGATGGCGCCAGCGATCCGTACGCAGCCTATCGCGAAGCTTTTTTCGACCGCAGTTACGACGACTACGCGGCCACCGTCGCGCCCAAGTGGCTGACCGTCAACGACGCTGCCGGCGATTTTGTGCGCGAGCATTTTGCGATGCCGGGCGCCGATGCCGCAGTGGACAAGGCCCTGCGCCTGGACAGCACGGTGATGCTGGTGGACGACCCGGTCAAACGCGTCGACAACATGACCATGGCCTGGGGCCTGGAAGCGCGCACGCCCTTCCTCGACTACCGCCTGGTGGAACTCTCGGCCCGTGTGCCATGTAAGTTCAAACTGCCCGATGGCGGCAAGCAAGTGCTGAAAGAAGCCGCGCGCCGAGTGATCCCCAGCGAAGTCATCGACCGCAAGAAGGGCTACTTCCCCGTGCCCGGCCTCAAGCACTTGCAGGGCGACACCTTGAATTGGGTCCGCGAACTGCTGCTGGACCCGAGTCAAGACCGCGGCCTGTTCAACCCGGCCATGCTCGATCGTCTGCTGACCGACCCTCAAGGCCAATTGACCCCGCTGCGCGGCTCCAAACTGTGGCAACTGGCGGCGCTGAACCTGTGGCTCAGCGAACAAGGAATCTGATTGATGAAACCTCACGCCGCGGCTTACAGCCAACGTTTGCTGAAGGGCCAGACGCCGACCTATGAGCGCCTGCAAGCCCGCCTGGCCGAAGATGGCAGCCCCCTGGCCGCCGAGCCGATTGCCGTGCACTGCGGCTGGGGCCGCTTGTTGATCGGTCACACCTTCCCAGACCCGTCCAGCCTGGCCCAGGAACTGCTCAAGGAGCAGCCGGGCGAGCGCGATATCGCGCTGTATGTGGCCGCGCCCCAGCAGATTCTGGGGATCGACCCGCAGCAATTATTCCTCGACCCGTCCGACACCTTGCGTCTGTGGTTCAGCGATTACCGCCCGGCCACTCGTGTGTTTCGCGGGTTTCGTATTCGTCGCGTACAGAGCGAGGCCGATTGGCAGGCGGTCAACCGTTTGTATCAAGGCCGCGGCATGTTGCCGGTGGACGCTGAACGCCTCACCCCGCGTCATCAGGGCGGCCCGGTCTACTGGCTGGCTGAAGATGAAGACAGCGGCGCGGTGATCGGCAGTGTGATGGGCCTGAATCATCAAAAAGCCTTCCACGACCCTGAAAACGGTTGCAGCCTCTGGTGCCTGGCGGTCGACCCGCAGTGCACCCGCCCCGGCGTGGGCGAAGTGCTGGTGCGCCACTTGGTCGAACACTTTATGAGCCGTGGCCTGAGCTACCTTGACCTGTCGGTGCTGCACGATAACCGCCAGGCCAAGAACCTCTACGCCAAGCTGGGTTTTCGCGCGCTGACCACGTTTGCGATCAAGCGCAAGAACGGTATCAACCAGCCGCTGTTTCTCGGCCCCGGTCCGCAAGCGGAGTTCAACCCCTATGCGCGGATCATCGTCGAAGAGGCCCATCGCCGCGGCATCGATGTGCAGGTGGACGATGCCGACGCGGGCCTCTTCACCCTCAGCCACGGCGGGCGCCGCGTGCGCTGCCGCGAGTCGCTGAGCGACCTGACCAGCGCCATCAGCATGACCCTGTGCCAGGACAAGAGTCTGACCCACAAAGCCTTCAAGGCGGCCGGGTTGAATGTGCCGTCCCAGCAGTTGGCGGGCAGCGCCGACGACAATCTGGAATTTCTCGACGAACATCAGCGCGTCGTGGTCAAGCCCCTCGACGGCGAGCAAGGCCAGGGCGTGGCCGTGGATCTGCAAACCATCGAAGAGGTGCAGCAGGCCATCGAGGCGGCGCGGCAGTTCGACAGTCGTGTGCTGTTGGAGAGCTTCCACGAGGGCTTGGACCTGCGCATTCTGGTGATCGGCTTCGAAGTGGTCGCCGCCGCGATCCGGCGCCCTGCTGAAGTCACCGGCGATGGTCAGCATTCCATCGGCGCGCTGATCGAAGCCCAGAGCCGACGCCGCCAGGCCGCCACCGACGGCGAAAGCAAGATCCCATTGGACGGCGAAACCGAGCGTACCCTCGCCGCCGCCGGCTATGACTACAGCAGCATCCTGCCACGCGGCAAAACCCTGGCTGTGCGTCGCACCGCCAACCTGCACACCGGCGGTTGCCTGGAGGACGTCACCGCGATCCTGCACCCCACGCTGGTGGACGCTGCCGTGCGCGCCGCCCGGGCCCTGGACATCCCCATGGTCGGCCTGGACCTGATGGTGCACGCCGCCGATCAACCCGAGTACGTGTTTATCGAAGCCAACGAACGGGCCGGCTTGGCCAACCACGAGCCGCAGCCAACGGCGGAAAAATTCGTGGATCTGTTATTTCCCCATAGCCAGCCCAGCGCTCTATAGCCGCTGGCGCACTGGCTTTCTGTGGTGACGGCCTGCTCGGTTGAGCAGGCGTGTCGGGCAAGTCAGCCCACTCCACCACCGTGTTAAATCATCAGGAGTTCTTATGACCCGAACCATTCCCGAACCGGATCTCAACTACCTGCAAAAAGTCCTGCTGGAAATGCTCGCCATTCCCAGCCCTACCGGTTTTACCGACACCATCGTGCGGTATGTGGCCGAGCGTCTGGAAGAACTGGGCATTCCGTTTGAAATGACCCGGCGCGGCACCATTCGCGCCACCCTCAAAGGT
Source organism: Pseudomonas sp. S4_EA_1b (assembly GCF_016307435.1). NCBI lineage: Bacteria > Pseudomonadati > Pseudomonadota > Gammaproteobacteria > Pseudomonadales > Pseudomonadaceae > Pseudomonas > Pseudomonas sp. S4_EA_1b. The sequence continues at coordinate 24,894 of NZ_JAEILC010000045.1, forward strand.
CAGAAAAACAGCCCGGACCGCGCAGTGTCGGCGCACTTGGACACCATCGGCGCCGCCGTGCGCGCGATCAAGGACAACGGCCGCCTGACCCTGGCGCCGGTGGGCTGCTGGTCGAGCCGCTTTGCCGAAGGCAGCCGCGTCAGCCTGTTCACCGACAACGGCGTGATCCGCGGCAGCGTGTTGCCCCTGATGGCCTCCGGGCACGCATTCAATACCGCCGTGGATGAGATGCCAGTGAGCTGGGACCACGTCGAACTGCGCCTGGACGCCTACTGTGCGACCCGTGCCGACTGCGATTCACTGGGCATCAGCGTAGGTGACTACGTGGCATTCGACCCGTTGCCCGAGTTCACCGAGAGCGGACATATCAGCGCCCGTCATTTGGATGACAAAGCCGGCGTCGCCGCCCTCCTCGCCGCCCTCAAGGCGATTGTCGATAGCGGCGAACCGTTGCTGATCGACTGTCACCCGCTGTTCACCATCACTGAGGAAACCGGCAGTGGTGCGGCGGCGGCGCTGCCGTGGGATGTGAGTGAATTCGTGGGTATCGACATCGCGCCGGTCGCCCCCGGTCAGCACTCCAGCGAACATGCGGTGAGCGTGGCCATGCAGGATTCCGGCGGGCCCTACGACTACCACCTGTCCCGGCACCTGCTGCGTCTGGCGGCGGATAACGAACTGCCGGTGCGCCGCGACCTGTTCCGCTATTACTTCAGCGATGCCCATTCGGCAGTGACCGCCGGCCACGATATCCGCACCGCGTTGCTGGCATTCGGCTGCGATGCCACCCACGGCTACGAACGCACCCATATCGACAGCCTTGCCGCCCTGAGTCGCCTGCTGGGTGCGTATATCCTCAGCCCGCCGGTATTCGCCAGCGATGCGCAACCGGCCCAGGGCTCACTGGACCGCTTCAGTCATCAGATCGAGCACGAAACGCAGATGGAGAGCGACACGCGAGTGCCGTCGGTGGACAGCCTGGTGGGGCAAAAGTCCTGACACTGGCAACTGGGGTCCCGGCGCAGTAGGATCGCCGGGATCCAACACCTGAGGCTTGTATGCTGATTCCCTACGATGCACTTGAAGTCGATACCCTGACGCGCCTTATCGAAGACTTCGTCACCCGCGATGGCACCGACAACGGTGACGACACGCCCCTGGAAACCCGTGTACTGCGTGTGCGCCAGGCGCTGACCAAGGGCCAGGCCCTGATCGTGTTCGACCCTGAGAGCGAACAGTGCCAACTGATGCTCAAGCACGACGTGCCCAAGCATCTGTTCGATTGACGGAGGTTATTCAGGGGTTGGGGACTGCCGCCGGGTGTGTGGCGGCAGCTTGGCGTTTGCGGATTTTCTGATGCACCTCGGCGCGATGAACATTCACCCCGGCCGGTGCGTGGATGCCGAACTTCACTTGGTTACCGTTCAATTCGACGATGTGCAGGGCGATTTCATCGCCGATGGCAATGCTTTCGCCTACAGCGCGGCTTAAAACCAGCATGGCGGTTGTCCTTTTTAGAATGACAGGACCCCGACCATGCTCGCCCGATGTAGAAGCATCAATGCCCTGCCACTAAAACAGGCAGGACCTACATCAACTGGTAATTTAGCTGACAGACTAAGTGAAAGATGCAGAGGGTTTTCCCCGCTTTCATAAATCCAAACGCTGACGCATAACCCATCGGGGGCAAGCCCCCTCCCACAGTTGGACGTGTTCACAGTTCAAAAGGTGGGAGGGGGCTTGCCCCCGCTATGGCTACAGGTAGCTGCACATCTTCGGTGAAAACTTACCCTGAGAATTGAGGTTCTTGTGGTGAGTTCAGCTTTTGGTCGCCTGTGCTTTGGCGCGCATTTTGTCGGCCATACTGGTCATCTCATCGTAGAGCAGCTGCGGATTCTTCTGCTTCAACGCCCACGCCATCCGCCCTTGCTCGTGGGGCAGAATCATGAATTCTCCCTCAGCCACACGCTGGTAGATGTAATCGGCAATATCCGCCGCCGAAATCGGCGAACTCTCCAGCAACTTACCGACCTGCGCTTTCATGGCCGGCGTCGGGCCTCGGAACGAGTCCAACAGGTTGGTCTGGAAGAACGATGGGCAGACCACATGCACACCGACCTCCTGCTGCTTGAGTTCCACCAGCAGACTCTCGGACAGCGCCACCACACCGGCCTTGGCCACGTTGTAGTTGCTCATGGCCGGGCCCTGCATCAGTGCCGCCATGGAGGCGATGTTGATGATGCGCCCCTTGCTCTTCTCCAACAGCGGCAGGAACGCCTTGCAGCCCTTGACCACCCCCATCAGGTTGATTGCGATCTGCCAGTCCCAGTCTTCCAGCGACAACTCGGCGAAGAACCCACCGGAAGCCACCCCGGCGTTGTTGACGATCACATCGATGCCTCCCAGCTTGACCTCGCAAGCCTGGGCAAACGCGGTGAGCTGGCTGTAGTCGCGCACATCGCAACGCTGCACGAAACCATCGCCGCCGGCTTCGCGTACCTGCTTGAGGGTTTCCTGCAGGCCGGGCTCGCTGACATCCGACAAGGCCAACTGCCAGCCCTCGCGTGCCCAGCGCAGCGCGATTTCGCGACCCAGGCCGGAGCCGGCACCAGTGATCATCATGCGATTTTGCATAAGAAGTAGCCTTGTGGTTCACAGTAGAAGTGATCGGCAGTGTAGCGAAGGTTTCCACGCGCCCCACGCACCATCAGAGTGATGAATGCCCCAGGCAAACCCGCGGCCGGGTCAGATGCCTCAGCTCTCTCTAAGTTCAATCTTTTTCAACTAAGCAGGGTTTTAGCCACGTATTTAAAAGAAATAACCAGGTTATCGAAATGCTTTAAAAAAACAGGGAATTTTCTGTGAAGCACTACAGTCGGAGTTGTTAAGGCGCCCGTAACTAAGAGTACGGTCCTACCGTTAAATAACCTGTCCTTGCATAAGGCCTATAAGGAAATAAAACCATGAGCCTCATTCTCATCATCATCCTGATTCTGTTGCTAGTCGGCGGTCTTCCGGTGTTCCCGCACTCGCGTAACTGGGGTTATGGCCCGTCGGGTATTCTCGGCGTGGTACTGGTCGTACTGCTGGTGCTGTTGTTGCTCGGCAAAATATAAAACCGCGGTAAAAAAAGAGGCCCTCAAGAGGGCCTCTTTTTTATTGCCGGTTAATCAGTCCGGCTTGCCGTCCACCACACCGGCGGTGTTATCCAACAGGCTCTTGGTCGCCGTTTGCAGGAACGACTCAAGTTTCTGCTTGAGGGCCGCCTCATCCGAAGACTCCGGAATCAGTTTGCCGGTCGGGTTGGCACCCAACTCGTACTGCCACAACTTCGGTGGCATTTCCTTGGGCAGTACCAGGATGCGGTCCGCAGTGACCAACGCCACGGTCTGATCGCTGCCCGAAGGCTTGATCACGCCGAAACCCTTGTCCCCTTCCGGCAGGTTGAGCAGGTCGCGGCCCCAGCACTGGTGCAGAGTTTCCCCACCCAGGCGGCCCATGATGGTTGGCACGATGTCGATCTGCGTACCCACGGTGTGGTCGCGCTCGCCGAACTTTTCCTGCATGCCCGGCGCAATCATCAGCATCGGTACGTTGAAGCGGCCCAGGTCCATCTCAGTGATTTGCTGTTCGTTGCCGAAGCCGTGGTCGCCGACGATCACGAACAAGGTTTCCTTGAAGTACGGTTCCTTGCGCGCCTGCTCGAAGAACTGGCCCAGGGCCCAGTCGGAGTAACGCATCGCGGTCAAGTGCTCGTTGAGGCTGCCACGGTCAGTGACTTTCTCTACCGGCAACGGCGTCGGCAACGCGTACGGCGTGTGGTTGGACAGGGTTTGCAGCAGCGCGTAGAACGGCTTGCCGCCTTCACGGGCCTTCAGCTCTTGCAGGCCACGGTTGAACATATCCTGGTCGGACACGCCCCACGTCGGGTCGGAGAATACCGGGTCGACGAAGTCATTGCGGCCAATGAAGTTGGTCATGCCCTGGTTGCTGAAGAAGCCAGACTGGTTGTCCCAGGCGAAGTCGCCGTTGTAGACATACACGTCGTCAAACTTGCGAGCGCTGAGCAACTGCGGCAGGCCCGACAGTTTGTGGCTGCCTTCGGGGGTCTGCATCAGGTATTCGAAACCGGGCAGGTTCGGGAAGCAGGCCATGGTGGCAAACATGCCCTGGTGGGTATGGGTGCCGTTGGAGAAGAAGCGATCGAACAGCAGGCCTTCCTTGGACAATTTGTCGAAGTACGGCGTGATGTTGCCCGGACGGCCCAGCGCGCCCACCGAGTGGCCGGCGAAGCTTTCCATCAGGATCACCACGACGTTCTTGATCGGCAGGGTTTTCTCGGCCGGCGGCAGGAAGTTACGGCGCACGGCGGCGGTGTCGGTATCCACCAATTTTTCCGTCGGCAGTACCAGCATGTCGCGCACGGTCTGGGTCGCCAGCGGCTGCTCCAAAGTGGCCTTCCAGATGTTGGAGCGGTCTTCGGAGAAGCGCGACTTGGCCGCCGCAATCAGCGACAGCGTGCCATTAAGGCCCAACTGGTTGGCGAAGTTGGAGTCAGTGGTGTACACGTCGCCCCAGCGCAGCGGCGGGCCCTGGCGCAGGGTGCCACGGGCGGCGACCACGGCCACCAGCAGGCACACCACGAACACGGCGATGCGCGAATACCACGGCGCCACTTGGCGCGTGCCGATGCTGCCGCCGCTGAACGGGCCGCGCGGGCGCGTGGCGCGGTCGGCGCCTTTGAAGGCCATGCTCAGAATCAACGTACCCACGGCCCACGCCAGCAGGTAACGCACCACCGGGAAACCGTACCAGAGCATGCTCATCACGGTTTTCGGGTCTTCCTTCACATATTGGAAGACCAGGCCGTTGAGGCGCTGGTGAAACTCGCGATAGAAGTCCATTTCCATCAGGCCCAGGAACAGGGCGATGCTGGACGCGACGGTCAACCACAAACGGAAGAACCCACGCGCGGCCATCGCGCGCACGCTGAACAGCGCCAGCAACAGCGGAATGCTCAGGTACACCACCAAGCGCAAGTCCAGGCGCAGGCCGTTGCCGAACGCTTCAAGGAAGGTCGAGGCCGGTGTGTCGAGGATCATCTCGCGGTTGTATACCAGCAGCGCCAGGCGCAGCAGGGAGAACATCACCATCATGACCAGTGCGCAGAGCAGCGTGTATGCCAGATGGGATTTGACGGTCGGTTGCAGCAGACGAGTCGAGGCTCGCTGCTGGCTCAGGGCGTCCGGGTTTGCCATGTCGTTTCAGGACCCATTGGAAGTTGAAGTGGCGAAGTATTGCGTGGCGCGAATGGTGCCCGATCAAGGCCGGCAAGGCTATTAAATTACTGAACGGGGAGCTTTACCGCGCCTTGATTGGCGCGCAGCTAGAACCGGGGGGAATTGTCTTGGAGGGAATGTGAAAATTCCGTGCAACGCATATTTCGATACACAAATTTCCAGACCGGACGGCAAGCCCGTGTGGGAGGGAATGGCTCCCTCTCACACATAGACCCTGAACCCGTGGTCAGATCCGCACGTTACCGCGCGGGCCGGCGATCGCCCAGATAATCAGGCCCAGTACCGGCAGCAGCAGGATCAGCAGGATCCACAACACCTTGGCCCCGGTGCTGGCGCCGCTTTTGAAGACGTTGATGATCGCCCAGATATCCAGCGCGAGGATGATCAGGCCGATCAGGCCATTGAACGTGGAACCCATGGTGTCGCTCCTAAGTGAGGGCATGCCCTTGTAGGATAGTCAGCCCCTGCCAGGGTTCCGTTTTATTTCAGACATGTACGGCGACTTTCAGGGCTTCCAGGGACGGCTCGGCCTTGATCCCGACCTCGGCGCACAATTCCAGTACCCGTGGCAGGACGTTGCCATAAACCAGCACCACTTGAATCTCATCGTCCAGCAACTGGCTGAAGTTCACCAGCACATAGCCACCGTCTTCCTGGCTCAGGGCGCTCATCTGCACCTGGATGCGATTGAGCGCGGTCAGCGCTTCGGTCTTGGCCAGTTGTTTGGCCTTAAGGTTGAACGCCACACCCGGGCCGAACGACGCGACGATCTGGGCAAACAGGTCGCCATAAGTGTCAGCCTGGAACAGCACCGTGTCCGGCAGGCTGCCGACCACCACCCACTCCCCCAGGGGGATCGGGAAAGTGTCGTCGTAGTTGATATCCGGGTTGGCGGCCAGAAACGCCGCCGGATCGGCGTAGGCCTGAGCGGCCTCCTCGGCGATGCGCGCCACCTCATCCTGGCCCATGACGCCGGCGCTGATGTGGCTGATGAGTTCGACGAGGGCGGTTTTCATGGGGCGTTCCTGTTGCGGGCTGATTTTCGAGGGCGCAAAGCCTACACCAGATTCTGCAAGCGCGCCGCCGTATCCATCGCGCCCATGGTCTGCGCCGCTGCCAACGCGGTGGCGCCCTGGGCGTCGGTGGCCTTGGGGTTGGCGCCCTGGGCGAGCAGGTAGTCGAGCATTTCGACGCGATTGAACATCGCCGCCATCATCAATGCGGTGCGACCGTCCGACGACGCGGCTTCCACCGGCGTGCCGCCTTCGATCAAGGCCTTAACTACGGGCAGGTTGCCTTTGAACGCCGCGCCGGCAATCGGCAATTGGTTCTTATCGTTAGCGATCAACGGGTCGGCCTTGAACTCCAGCAGCACTTTGACCGCCTCGGCGTGACCGTGGTACGCCGCCAGCATCAGCAAGGTGTCGCCATTGTGATTGCGAAAGTTGGCCGGCAAGCCCTTAGCCAGCAGCGCGGCGAGCATGGCGGCATCGCCTTTGCGAGCCACATCGAAAACCTGTTCGGCAAATTCGGCGGCTTCGTCTTCGGTCATTTGTTTGGGGGCAGACATGGGGGCTCCTTGGCGGGTGCGAGTTCAAGTACTGAATATGGCGCCCAGTGTCGCGATGGAGTTCCCCACTGTCATGGCTTTTTTGTCAAAAGTTTCCATAGACACACTCAATCAATAGCGGAAATGGCCACCCTGAATCTGCGCCAATAGCTCGCCAGTGATCGGCACGTAACCATCCGACCCCGGCAGCCAGGCATACACCGGGTCGTTGCCCGCCTTGGCCGGGTCGAAAGCCTCTTCCTTGAGCCGCACCTTCTGGTACTTGAATGTGCCGGTGGTTTCCATCTGCACCTTGATCCGCAGGAACAGCGGCACCGCGTATGGGGGCAACTGGCCGTGGGCGAATTGCAGCAGTTCACGCATGTCCAGCGCGGCCAGGGACTCGCTGGGGGTGATGGCGACCATGCCGGCGCGGCCATTGGTGTTGTCGATTTCCACTCCGTAGGCCACCACTTCGGCAATCTGCGGGTGTTGCAGCAGGACGTTTTCGACTTCGGTGGTGGAGACGTTTTCCCCTTTCCAGCGATAGGTGTCCCCCAGGCGATCGACGAACTGCGCGTGGCCGAAACCGATGCTGCGTAATAGATCGCCGGTGTTGAAATAACGGTCGCCCGGTTCGAAGACGTCGGTGAGGATGACCTTGCGGTTTTTTTCTGGGTCGGTGTAGCCGTCGAAGGGCGACTTGTCATCGATCCTGGCCAGCAGCAGCCCCTGCCCGCCCGTCTGGACCTTGCGCATGAAGCCATCGCCGCCACGGATCGGTTCGCCGCTGTCGTGGGCGTAGTCCACCAGCGCCCAGTGCTGCAGGCAAAAACCGATGGTGTTGTCGAAATTCAACACATTGGTGAAGCCGATGTTGCCGTCGCTGGCGGCGTACAGCTCGCAGATATGAGCCACGCCATAGCGCGCCTTGAACTGCGCCCACACGCCGGGGCGTAGGCCATTGCCGACCATCTTGGTGACGCGGTTGTCGCGGTCGTTTTCGCTGGACGGCTGGTCGAGCAGGTAACGGCACAACTCACCCACGTAGCCCAGGGTGGTGGCGTTGAACTTGCGCGCATCGTCCCAGAACTGACTGGCGCTGAACTTGCGACGGATGGCGAACCCAGACGCGCCGACAATCGCCGAGCCCCAGCACACACATAGGCCGGTGGCGTGGTACAGCGGCAAGGTGCAATACAGGACGTCGTCGGGGCCCATGTCCAGGGCAATGCGGCCGAAACTCACGGCGGTCTTGGTCCAGCGTCCATGTTTCATGATGCCGGCCTTGGGTAGGCCAGTAGTGCCGGAGGTGTAGATATAGAAGCAGGGGTCGTTAAAGAACACCTGGGCGGTGCTGGCAGGGTTAGCCTGCGCGCAGTCGGCGCTGGCTGCGATCAGGTCGACATAGCCCTCGGGCAGCGACGCTGACGACTGATCAGGCACGAACCATGTCCGTTCGGCCTGGATCGGCACCTGATCGCGCACCGCGTCATAAACACCGACCAACTCCGCGCCAACCACGATCGCCACCGGGCTGACCAGGTTAAGGCTGTGCACCAACGTCGCCTGGGTTTGCGCGGTGTTGACCATCGCGCAGATGCCGCCCAGCTTGGCCACGGCCAGTACGCACAGCAATAATTCCGGGCGGTTTTCGATAAACAGCGCCACCACATCGCCCTTGCCAATGCCTTGGGCGTGTAAGTGGTGGGCAATCCGATTGGCCTGTCGGTTGACATCGGCGTAACTGAGCACGCGGTCGCCGTACAGCACCGCGTTGCCGTCGGGGTTGCGCAAGGTGGCTTGCTCGAACTCCCAACCCAGCCCGCAAGGTTGGCCGGGGTCGGTGACATTCGCCGCGCGCATGCCACGCACCACGCGCGGCAAAGCGCGAACAATGGCGGGCACCTTACGTAGCATCTTGCCCCAGGTGATCATGTCGTCATGCGGAGGGTTCATGGCGGAACGTCCTTTTTCTTATTCTTCGTATGATCCGCACACAGCAGCATCACCGTAGGAAGCTGCTAAATGCCTTGCAGGAAAATACGTCAGCCCTTCTTCAGCTGTACACGCAGGATTTGAAAAGTTTTGTATCCCGACGGATGCGCTCGGGAAAAAGGGAATTTAGCCGCGCTTAAACAGTCTTTAAACGTAATGAGGCACCAGTGGCACCGCGCCGGGTAACGCAAAATGCAGGATGCATGATGGCCATTCATGCAAATTGCACGAAAACGAAAACTTCTATTTTTTATAAGGCCCTGATTTATAAGGAATTTTTAGTATTCGTTAAGCTGGCACAATCGCTGCACCTATCACTCCATGCTTGCCCACTTGAGCCAATGGAGCTGATAAACATGAGCCTGATCCAAGATAAATTCGCTTCGGTATTTTCCAACTACGACGTCACCACTCAGCCTCGTCCGGACGGCGGCATCCTGTTGACCTTGCGTAACAGTGAAGGCAAGCAGGTCAAACGCTCGATCTCTTACCAGCAATTGCATACTGCCGACCAACTGACCTGGGTGATCAGCGCCATCCGTCGTGACCTGGCTGAGCAAGCCAGTGAGCTGCCGCAGATCTCCATGCTGCAAAGCCAGAATCGCTTCGCCCTGCCGACCTACCACTCCGCGTAAGTCAGCCGCGCACAAAAAGGGNNCGTCGCGGCCCTTTTTTATGGGCTTAACACAGGCCCTGGCGCGCGGCTTCGTTCATGGCCTGTACGCGGTTGTTGACCTGCAACTTGCCGTAGATGTTGCGCAAGTGGAACTTCACCGTGGCCTCGGAGGTGCAGCGAATCTGGCTGATCTCCCAGACGGTCTTGCCTTCGGAAGCCCATCGCAGGATTTCCAACTCCGACGGCGTCAGCGGCTTCCCCCATAAGTTAAGGCGTCTTCTGACGGCATTGGGCACGGTATACGACGACTCAAACGACTCCTCTGGGCGATTCATTGCGTCTCTCCTTTTTATTGGCTAATGCCCGATCACCCTTCGGATTCCTCCTATTGACAGGTGACATAAACACTGAGGCCGCAGAAGAGTTACACAACCCATGCACGTCGTGGGCAGGGGTCCGCATAAACAGCAAAGCCCTACAGATAACCAAGCCACTTCCCACAGCAATTTCAAATTTGCCGGGGTTGAAGATCCTATTCGTTGAGGTTAGTCGTCCAAACCCGGAAAGCGTTCGGCGAGAGTATCGCCCGTCAACGCAGGCTTGGTGCCCTCGGCACTGTTGAACAACCGCAGCATGACAAAATGCCCATGCTCGCCCTGATCAAACCAATGCGCCATGCCAGCCGGAATCATCAACAGATCGTTTTTTTCGCAGCGTACGCTGTAGACGTAATCGCCGACATGCAGGCTGAACAGCCCCTGCCCCGCGATAAAGAAGTGGGCGTGGGCTTCGCGGCAACGTTGCTCGGCAAGCGGCGGGCGCGGGTCGATGACTGTGAGCACCTCGACGTTGGCATACCCCAGATCATTGATCGGCGCCTTATACGCCTCGATCAGCGCGCTATCGGTGGCGCCCTTCTCGATCGCGGCCGGTTGCCAGCGCTCGAAGCGCGCGCCGTGCTCGGCCAGGGTGCTGGCGATATCGTCGAGATGGGTCAACACCTTGTTCGGCGTATCCGGTGTAGCGACGTGGTAGACGGCGACATAACTCATTGAAGGGTTCCTTGGTTCTGCTCGTGCAATCGAAAGCCGATGATAACGGCCGCGGCCAGGGCGGCGACGCTGGCAAGACTAAAGGTGAAGGTCGGGCCCAGCAGGTTCCAGCTGTAGCCGGCATACAGCGCGCCCAAGGCTCCGCCGGTGCCGGACAATGCGGCGTACAGCGCCTGGCCCTGGCCCTGTTGTTTAGCCCCGAAGCTGCGCTGCACAAAGGCAATCGCCGCCGCATGGAAACTGCCGAAGGTAGCCGCATGCAGCACCTGCGCCAGCAGCAGCACCCAAAAGAATTCGGCCAATGTGCCTAGCAATACCCAGCGCAGCGCCGCCAGCAGAAAACTCGCCAGCAGCACCCGGCGCAGCGAAAAGCGCGTAAGGATACGGCTCATGCCCAGAAACATCAGCACTTCGGCCACCACCCCCAGCGCCCACAGCAGTCCGATCACGCCCCGGCTGTAACCCAAGTGTTCGAGGTGCAAGGTCAGGAACGTGTAATACGGGCCATGGCTCATCTGCATCAGCGCCACACAGGCGTAGAACGCCAGCACGCCGGGGCTGCGCAGTTGCTTGAGGAATCCGTCCCCGGCCAGGCGATTGCCGTGGTTGGCCGGCTGTGCATTCGGCACCCACAGGCTGGCACCGATGATGCCGGCCATGATCACCACAACCACCACCGGGTAGATGTCCAGGCTTAGCCAGTCGAACAGGCGGCCCATGATGACCACGGTAAGAATGAAACCGATGGAGCCCCAAAGGCGGATCTGGCTGTAGCGCGAGGTGTGTTTTTGCAGATGGGCCAGGGTGATCACTTCAAACTGCGGCAGCACTGCGTGCCAGAAGAACGCATGCAGCGCCATCACCAGCGCCAGCCAGGCATAGGTGTGGCTGACGAAAATCAGCGAGAAGCTCAGCAACGTGCACACCGCGCCAAAACGCACGATGGCCAGGCGGCGGCCGGTGTAATCCCCCAGCCAGCCCCACAGGTTCGGCGCCACGCAGCGCATCAACATGGGGATGGCCACCAGCTCGCCGATGCGCGCGCTGGAGAACCCCAGGTGATCGAAGTACAGCGCCAGGAACGGCGCGGTGGCGCCCAGCAGGGCGAAGTAGAACAGGTAGAAGCTGGAAAGGCGCCAGTACGGGATCAGCATGGTGTGGGGGGCTGCTTCGCAGCCCGGCGCGAGCAAGCTCGCTCACCACAACAATTTCGCTTACCACAGCCAATATTGCGGACGGTCACAGCTGGCCCAGTACCGGGGTCGTCACCTGCACGTCGGCGTTCTGCCCGCGATTGCGCAGCAGGTGGTCCATCAGCACGATGGCCATCATCGCTTCGGCGATCGGCGTGGCGCGGATGCCGACGCAGGGGTCATGACGGCCTTTGGTGATCACGTCCACCGGGTTGCCGTGCACGTCGATCGAACGGCCCGGGGTGGTGATGCTGGAGGTGGCCTTGAGGGCCAGGTGCGCGACGATGGGCTGACCGGACGAAATACCCCCGAGAATGCCACCCGCGTTATTGCTGAGAAACCCTTGGGGCGTCAGCTCATCGCGATGCTCGGTGCCGCGCTGGGCGACACAGGCGAAACCGGCGCCGATTTCCACGCCCTTGACCGCGTTGATGCTCATCAGCGCGTGGGCCAGCTCAGCGTCGAGGCGGTCGAAAATCGGCTCGCCCAGGCCCGGCTTGACGCCTTCGGCGACCACGGTGATCTTGGCGCCGACCGAGTCCTGGTCACGGCGCAGCTGATCCATATAGGCCTCCAGCTCCGGGACTTTGTCCGGGTCGGGGCAGAAAAACGCGTTGTCTTCCACGCTGTCCCAGGTCTTGAACGGGATTTCAATCGGGCCCAACTGGCTCATGTAGCCACGGATCAGGATGCCCTGGGTCGCCAGGTATTTCTTGGCGATGGCCCCGGCCGCCACGCGCATGGCGGTTTCCCGGGCCGAGCTGCGGCCGCCGCCACGGTAGTCGCGCTCGCCATATTTGTGGTGGTAGGTGTAGTCGGCGTGGGCCGGGCGGAACAGGTCTTTGATCGCCGAGTAGTCCTTGGACTTCTGGTCGGTATTACGAATCAGCAGGCCGATGGCGCAGCCGGTGGTGCGGCCTTCGAACACGCCGGAGAGGATCTCGACTTCATCGGGTTCCTGGCGCTGGGTGGTGTGGCGGCTGGTGCCGGGTTTGCGGCGGTCGAGGTCACGCTGCAGGTCGTCCAGGGTCAACTCAAGGCCGGGCGGGCAGCCGTCGACAATGGCGACCAACGCCGGGCCATGGCTTTCGCCCGCGGTGGTGACAGTGAACAGCTTGCCGAAGGTATTGCCGGACATGCAGGGCGCTCCGTGAAATCAGTTGTAATCACTCAGGGGTGATAACCAAGCGCGCCAGTATACGCGGGCACACCGACTAGTTCATCCTCGAAACCTTACCGGTCGGCATGGGTCCAACCGGCACTTCCCTGATGATGGCGCGATGATGCTGCGAGTTTTGCTGTTCACCCTCACCCTCTTGACCACCCTGGCCCACGCCGCGTCCCCTGTTGTCCTACAACGGCCCATCAGCCTCGACACCGGCAGTGGCAAGCTATTCGGCTCGTTGTTGCTGCCGCAGTCCGACAGCCCGGTGCCAGTGGTATTGATCATCGCCGGTTCCGGCCCCACCGACCGCAACGGCAACAGCGCCGACGGCGCGCGCAACGACAGCCTCAAGCGCCTGGCCTGGGTGTTGGCCCGGCACAATATCGCCAGCGTGCGCTACGACAAGCGCGGCGTGGCCGCCAGCCTGGCCGCTACCCCGGACGAACGCAACCTGACCCTGGATGCCTACGTCGCCGACGCGGTGGCGTGGGGCAACCTGCTCAAGGCCGATAAGCGCATGGGCCCATTGATCGTACTGGGCCATAGTGAAGGTGCACTGGTGGCCGCGCTGGCCGCGCCGCAGTTGCAGCCTGCCGGGGTGATTTCCCTGTCCGGCAGCGCGCGCCCGGTGGATCAAGTGATCCGCCAGCAACTGGCGGATCACCTGCCCCCTGCCCTGTTGTTACGCAGCAATGAAATCCTCGATCACCTCAAGGCCGGTCAGGTGGACGCCGATGTGCCTGGCCCGCTGCAAGGCATTTTCCGACCCAGTGTGCAGCCGTATCTGATCAGCCTATTCCGCGCCGATCCATCGGCCGCGTTCGCCAAGCTGAACATGCCGGCGCTGATTATCCAGGGCACCCACGATATCCAAGTGGGCGTGGGCGATGCCCGGCAACTCAAGCAGGCCAAGCCCGACGCGCAACTGGTGGTGATCGACGGCATGAATCATGTGATGCGCATCGTGCCCAAGGAAGTGAAACAGCAACTGGCGTCCTACAACGACCCGCAATTGCCCCTTGCCGCTGAATTGGGGAAGCGCATCGTGAGCTTTATCGACGGACTTCAACCCCGTTAAGCAACAAATGGCCTCCAGTCCTGGCAAATCCGGCCGATAAGCCCAGGGTCGACAGTAAAAAGACCGTCGACTCGCTGGGCCTGGACAGGATCGCACCGCATGACAACCACAGAAGCACTACCCGAACCGACCGCCGACACCTCGGCCGCAACACCCGAGGCCGCCGACACGGCGCCTTTGCCATGGGCGGACGTTCAAGCCGAACATTTCAAGATGCTGCGCCTGGCTCCCCTGGCCACCGACCGCGCCACCGGTGCGCGGCCGTTGCGGTTTGTGCAGTTCGGCTATGCCGAGCGCAACGACAAACACCACAGTCTTTTGCGCATGGTCATCCAATTGCCCGGTCAGCGCGTGCGCCGCGAGCAGAACCATTTGGATGTGTGGGTCGACCACGATAAACATCGCGTGCATTTTGGCCCCGGCAACAGCCTGGAAATCGAGCCGCCCAACCGTGGCATCGGTCGATTCCTGGTGGCCCAGGCCGCGGCTTGGGCGAAAAAGCACTGGTCCCATTACCGCGTCGATGGCGTCGACCTGTCCAACAAGGACGCCCTCAACGAATCCACGCGCCTGCGCCGCGATCACTTTTTGCGCATCCAGGGTTTCGATGTGGCCTACGCCGATGTGCAGCACCTCAAAGGCAACGTACAGCCCGGTAAGGTCAGCGCGGTGCTGGACAGTTGGAACACCGAGAAGGTGCAGTTCGTGGAAATCCTCGAAGCCGCACAGATGCTGCAGCAGGCCGAGCAGAATCTGCTGGAACAGGAAGTGAAGCTGCGCAAGGAAGAAGAAAAGGTCACCAAGTTCAAGCGCGAAGACAGCGGCTTGCGCTTTACGATTACCTGCCTGGTGGCGTTTACAGTGTTTCAGGCGGGGTTGTTGATCTGGATTGCGACGCACCGATAGCCGTTTGAAAGGCGATCGATGTGGGAGGAGGCCCCCTCCCACATCTTTAACGGTGGTCCCGCCGTTACACCTTGGCCGCGAACACCGCTTGATGGGCGCGGCACTGTTCGGCGGTCAACATAAACACACCGTGCCCGCCACGCTGGAACTCCAGCCAGGCGAAATCCACCTCCGGGTACAACGTTTCGACGTGAACCTGGCTGTTACCGACCTCGACGATCAACAGGCCTTTCTCCGTAAGGTGGTCCGCCGCCTCGGCCAACATGCGTCGCACCAGGTTCAGGCCGTCGTCGCCACAGGCCAGGCCCAGCTCGGGTTCGTGCTGGTACTCGTCCGGCATGTCGGCAAAATCCTCGGCGTCCACATACGGCGGGTTGGAGACGATCAGGTCGAACCGCTGGCCCGGCAGGCCGTCGAAGCCGTCGCCCTGCACGGTGTACACGCGCTCGTCGACGCCATGACGCTCGATGTTCTGGTTGGCCACTTCCAGGGCTTCAAAGGACAGATCCCCCAACACCACTTCGGCCTCCGGAAATTCGTAAGCGCAGGCGATGCCGATGCACCCGGAGCCGGTGCACAGGTCGAGAATGCGCGCCGGCGGTTGGGCCAGCCAGGGTTCAAAGCGGTTTTCGATCAGTTCGCCAATCGGTGAGCGAGGGATCAGCACGCGTTCATCGACGATAAACGACATGCCGCAGAACCACGCCTCCCCCAGCAGGTAAGCGGTGGGCACGCGTTCATGAATGCGACGATGCAGCAGGCGCTGTACGTGGGAGATTTCCTCTTCTTCGAGGTTGCAGTCCAGGTAGCTGTCGGCCATTTCCCAAGGCAGGTGCAAGGCGCCGAGTACCAACTGGCGGGCTTCGTCCCAGGCATTGTCGGTGCCATGCCCGAAAAACAGCTCTTCCCCATGGAAACGGCTGACAGCCCAACGGATATGGTCGCGCAAGGTGCGCAGGCGGGAAGTGATCACGGGGCAGACTCCTGGAAAAAACGACTGGCGATTCTAACAGCCTTCGCCTGTACCGACGATGTACGAAAAACCTGGCGCCGTACGTCGGTTTTCATCCAAATTGCCAGTATTGCGCCCCACACGCCCACCCCTTGACATCGCTGCACGCCAGCAACGGCGTACCTTACGATCGTAGCGATTCACAGAAGCGCTCAGCCAGTGGACAATGTCGCAAACGCCCCCCTCACAGGAGCCCCAGAATGTCCGTTCCAAAGACGATGTTTCAACTCAGCGGTCGTGGTTACGCAGCTGCCAATCTCAGCCATGCGACCCTTGTGATCATCGACGCCCAGAAGGAATACCTCAGCGGCCCGCTCGCCCTCTCGGGCATGGACGCGGCCGTGGCCAATATCAAGCAATTGGTCGCCGCGGCGCGGGAAGCCGGGCGCCCTATCGTGCATGTACGTCACCTGGGTACCGTCGGCGGCCTGTTCGACCCACAAGGTGAGCGCGGTGAATTCATCCCCGGCCTGGAACCCAGCGCTGACGAAACCATTATTGGCAAGCTGCTGCCCAGCGCGTTCCACGGCACCGAACTGCTCGACTGCCTGCAGAACCTGGGTTCCCTGGATCTGATCGTCTGCGGGTTCATGAGCCACTCCAGCGTCAGCACCACTGTGCGCGCCGCCAAGAACCTGGGCTTTCGCTGCACCCTGGTGGAAGACGCCTGCGCCACCCGCGACCTGCCGTACAAAGGCGGCGTGCTGAGCGCCGAGCAGGTGCAGCAAACCGAAATGGCCATCATGGCCGACAACTTCGCCACCCTCGCTTTGACCAAAGATCTGATCTGATCGCCGCCGGGATGAGCGGCGGGTTTATTGCCCCGCTCATCCGCTAAGCCCTTTCATTTGGCGCAATTACCCCTGCCCCCGGAACAAGCCGGGTATCTTCCGGTCGAAGGGCCGATACCCTGGAGGAAAGGTCGGGATGAAGATATCCGATGGTTTTGACGCTCGTCGCTTGCGCCCCAAGGGCCCGAGCAATTGGCGTCTGCGCTTGGTGGCCGGCATTGCCGCGCTGCTGGCGATTGTAGGTGTGCTGTTGGCGGGCGCCGGTGGTGCTGGTCTGTTTGGCCATTCGCCGGCCCTGGGCGAACTGAATGCCAGCCCGGGCGGTTCTGCCTTGCTGTTGGGCATTGGCCTGCTGGTGCTGTGGTTGGGTGTGTGGTTGTGGCGCCGCAGCCGACGCCGCATGCGGCAGCCGCTGTCGTTGAACATTGCCTCACACCTGATGAAGAAGCACGACTAGTGGCGCTTGGATAGCGTTTCCTGCGCCCGGCCGCCGCGATTTAGGTAAACTGCCCGCCCTTCGCGGAGGCTGACATGCAAGACGACGATTTTTCCCTGTTCAAAAACGAGCTGCGCGGTGTCAAGCCGATCAAGCATGACCGTGCCGACACCGGTAAACCCAAGACCGATCGCGCGCAGATCGCCAAACTGCGCCAGGCCGCGACCGTGCGCACCGACGCCACCACCGTGGATGGCCTGTCGGACCAGTTCGTCATCGACGTCGGCCCCGAAGACGAGCTGATGTGGGCCCGCGACGGCGTGCAGGAAAGCCAGATGCGCAAGCTCAAGGCCGGCCAGATCCCTTTCGAAGGCAGCCTCGACCTGCACGGCATGACCGTGGAAAAAGCCCGGGAAACCTTATGGGCCTTTCTCGCCGAAGCCACCAAGTTCGAAATCCGCTGCGTGCGCGTTACCCATGGCAAAGCCGTGCGGCTCGACGGCAAGCGGCCAATGATCAAGAGCCACGTCAATACCTGGCTGCGCCAGCACACACAAGTACTCGGCTTCACCTCCTGCCAGGCCCGACACGGTGGCGCGGGGGCGGTGTATGTGATGCTCAAGCGGACCATGATGGAAGGGCGTGACGAGTAGGTAATTCAACAAAAAGCCCAGCGGATTAGCTGGGCTTTAAAGGAGCCTCTCAGAGGTTCAACTGTCGAAAAGCTCTCTTGCTTTCTTCTCCCTCGCCTGCAAGATCATTTCTTTTTGCAGAGTTATCGCAGCATTGGCGACACAACGGTATACCGCACGCCTTTCCTCCACCGAACCACTTCGAAAAAAATCCGACATCGTGGTTGAAGACGTCCCTATGACTTCTGTGACTTCACCTTTCATAAGGCTACTCCGGTCAAAATTTGCTCAAGTTGGTCTGGATGGTAGGGCTGCCTGACCAGTTCGTCAATTTCCTCGGCCGATAGATCGATGCCAATTTCCGCCTCGCCTCCATCGGTATCTTTAATAAGAACATCGACTTGCAGATGTCCCAGAAACTCTCGCTTCAATCCGCACACTGTCGTCTTTGAGGCATAAAATTGACGGATGAACTCCTTACACGGAATGTTTCGACCTTCTACCGCCTCCCGTGCCAGCACAAACTCCCAGGCAAGCTCAGGTTTTTGATAAACATAAATGATTTGTGCAGACCTGTTTTCCTTATCCAGCGCGCGCTGAATGTTCTTACGAGCCACTGCGAAATTCGCCAACGTCCCGTCCAACAAGAAGGATTGGTTCTGCTGATAAACCAAGTCTATGGTCCGTTCGACCATCAAAGTTACGCCACGTTGAAACAGGCTGGAGTTCGCTCCGTTGTATTCAGGAAAATAAACCCGAAAATCATCGGGGTCTATTCGCAATGCGCTAGTCCCGCCATCCTCCATTAGGCGAATAAAGGATTTAGAGACTTCTGTCTTCCCCGCCCCCGGAGAGCCGGCCATAAATACCGACACTGGGCAGCGTTCACCCGGATATTTAGTCAAGCAGGCCAACTCACGCGCGATACGCGTGCGATTTGCCTTGGCAAGATCAGCGCACGCTCGGAAACACTACGATCCTGCAAGGTCATCAGATCCTCCCTCTGAACGGAGGTCGACTCTAGCACTGACATCGCCCAGGAATACAACTGTCCGCGTACCTAGGCTACTATGTGCGCCACATTAACTGCTGCCGCTGCATACGGCGCAGCGCTCCATCTTGGTACAGGCATACACCGTACCGTCCTGAAACCCATACGGAAACAGTCCTGTGACATTGGAACAGAATTACACCGCGATCCTCGGCCAACTCGGCGAGGACGTTTCCCGCGAGGGCCTGCTCGACACGCCCAAGCGTGCCGCCAAGGCGATGCAATACCTTTGCCGCGGTTATGAACAGACGCTCGAAGAAGTCACCAATGGTGCCTTGTTCAGTTCCGACAACAGCGAAATGGTGCTGGTCAAGGACATCGAGTTGTACTCGCTGTGCGAACACCACCTGCTGCCGTTCATCGGCAAGGCCCATGTGGCCTATATCCCGAGCGGCAAGGTGTTGGGCCTGTCCAAAGTGGCGCGGATCGTCGATATGTATGCGCGTCGCCTGCAGATCCAGGAAAACCTCAGCCGCCAGATTGCCGATGCCGTGCTGCAGGTGACCGGCGCACTGGGCGTGGCGGTGGTGATCGAGGCCAAGCACATGTGCATGATGATGCGCGGCGTGGAGAAGCAGAATTCGTCGATGATCACTTCGGTGATGCTCGGTGAATTCCGCGAAAACGCAGCCACCCGCAGCGAATTTCTCAGCCTGATCAAGTAAGCGGCTGCGTAGGAAAAGACCGGCGTTCATCGCCGGTTTTTTTTCGCCTGCACAAATCAGGTAAGCTGCGGCCCCTTCTGTGTTGGGCAAGAGGTTTCAGCCATGTTCGTCAAAGCACTTCGAGTGGGCCTCGGCCACGTCATCATCGCGGGCGATTTACTGACCCGTCCCCGTAAAAAGCAGCGCCCCGCCGAGCAACAGGCACAGGTCAACGAAGCGGCCAAGGGCCTGACCCTGTATCAGTTCCACGCCTGCCCGTTCTGCGTGAAGACCCGCCGCACTCTGCATCGCCTGAATGTGCCGGTAGCGCTGAAGGACGCGAAGAACAATGAGCAGGACCGTCAGACCCTGCTGGAGCAAGGCGGCAAGATCAAGGTGCCGTGCCTGCGCATCGAAGAAAACGGCCAGACCACCTGGATGTACGACTCCAAGGTGATCATCGATTACCTGGATAAACGCTTCGCCGCCGTCTGACAGACTTATCGCCCTTTTGCCGGGGTGAGCTCCAGATCCAGCAGCGCCGAGCCTAGACACTTGCCATGGGCATCCAGGGCCAGCGAGCGGGTTACGCCGCCGCGCAGTATCCCCGGCAGCACGAAGTTCAGCGCGTGCACATGGGGCAGTTCATAGCGCCGCACCGGTGCGGCGCCCGGGCCGAGCAACCCGGCGAAAAACTCGGCGACCCGTTCGGCGGTGAGCTGTTCGCACAGCCTTGGGTAATCCTCGGCGCGGTAAGCAATGATCGAGATATTCGACGTATCGCCCTTATCGCCGGTACGGGAATGGGCCAGTGTGTGCAGTTTCATGCCTGAATCCTCGGGTTGACCGCATCACGGGGCAGCAGCAACGAGGCCACCGCCACCACCTGGCGTAGGCTTTTGCTGGCACCGCCGCCGCCGGACGGGCCGTTGGTGTACAGGGTTTCCACCTCGTTGCCGATGCGCACGGCGTCGCTACGCTCTTCACAGCGGGCGGCGACGCGCAGGCGCACTTCCCAGGGCTCCACGCTATTGCGCGGACCGTGCAGCGAGTCGATACCGATCAGTTCGGCGCGTACGTCCTGCATCTTCACTCCCATCAATTCAAGACGCTTGAGCACCACATCCCGCGCCAACTGCGCCCGTGCGACAGCGCCGGGGCCGCCGTAGGACATCTGCCCTTCCCCGATCCAGCCATCCAGATAGCCCACGCTGACCTTCAACTGCGACGGGCGCCCACGGCCATCGGCGCCTTGGGCCCGAACGCGATCCACACCCTCGTCGACAAAGCTCACCTGGGAAAAGTCCGCGGTCACGTCGGGGGTGAGATAGGCCGCCGGGTCATGCACCTCATAGATCAATTGCTCGGTGCAAGTGGCGCGGCTGACCCGCCCACCGGAACCCGCAACCTTGGTGATCACCGCGCTGCCCTCGGCATCGATCTCGGCCAAAGGGAAGCCGAGCCGCGCCAGATCCTCCACGTCCTTGAACCCCGGATCGGCGAAATAGCCGCCGCTGACCTGTCCTGCACATTCGAGCAAGTGCCCCACCAAGGTGCCCCGGCCCAGGCGCGGCCAATCGTCCGCGGCCCAGCCGAATTCAAACATCTGCGGCGCAAGGAACAACGACGGATCGGCCACGCGCCCGGTGATCACCACATCGGCCTCGGCGCGCAGGGCCTCAAGGATGCCATCGACGCCCAGATAGGCGTTCGCCGAAATCACTCGCGCGCCGAGTGAGGCAAGGGTTTGGCCGTTATCCAGCACCTGCTCGGGGCTTAGCAGCGGCAATACGTCGTCGCCGACCACCGCCACAACTTTGAGGTCCAGGCCCAGTTCATCGGCGATGCACCGTACGTGTTCGGCCGCCGACAGCGGGTTGGCCGCGCCCATATTGGTGATCACCCGCAACCGCCGGCGCCCCGGCTGCGCGCCGACAAACGGCAGCGCACGGCGCATGCGCTCGCCCAGCAGCGGGTCGTAGCCGCCCTGGGGATCGCTGATGCGTGCTTGTTGGGCCAGGGCGATGGTGCGTTCGGCCAGGCATTCAAAAACCAGGTAATCCAAGTCGCCGTGCTCGGCCAGTTCCACGGCCGGTTCAATGCGGTCGCCGGAATAGCCGGCGCCGGAACCGATGCGCAAGGTGTTCATGTCAGATCACTCCCAAAAGCAACGCGGTCAGGGTCATCAACACTGACGCGGCAAACAGAAACGGAATGGTGAAGCGTTGGTGATCGGCCAGTTCGATCTTGCACAGGCCCACCAACAGGAAGGTCGCCGGCGTCAGCGGGCTGACCGGGAAACCGGTGGTGTGCACGCCCAACAGCGAGGCCTGGGCCACTTGCAGGGGGTCCACGCCGAGGGCCTTGCCGACTTCGGCAATCACCGGCATCACGCCGAAATAGTAGGAATCGGGGTCGAACAGCATGCTCAGGGGCATGGATATAAAGCCCACCACCGCCGGGATTAGCTTGCCGTGGCCCGCCGGAATCTGCGCCACCGCCACTTCGGCGATGGCCTTGAGCATGCCGGTGCCCTGCATGATGCCGGTGAACACCCCGGCGGCGAGCAGGATACTGGCCATGGTCAAGGCGGTTTTTGCATGGGCGTCGATGCGCGCACGCTGGGCGTCCACGTTCGGGTAATTGATGCACAGCGCCACGACGGTGCCGAGCATGAACATCACCACCGGGTCGACCCAACCGGCAATCATCACCACCATCACCAGCACGGTCAGGATCAGGTTGAGCCAGAACAGCCGTGGGCGCCGCAGCTTGAGGTCGTCCTCGCTGAGTACGCGTTGCGGCACGGCGTCTACCGTAGAACCGGCGCCCAGGCCCAGACGTTTTTCTTCGCGCCGGCCCAGCCACCAGGCGCAGGCGAACACAAAGATCAGCCCGACGATCTGCACGGGAATCAGCGGTTGGAACAGGTCCGCCACCGGCACATGCAGCGCGGCCGAAGAGCGCAGTACCGGGCCGGTCCACGGCAAAAAGTTGACCCCGGCGGCCATGGCGCACACACACGCGAGGATGCGTTTGTCGATGCCCAGCCGCGTGTAGAGCGGCAACATCGCCGGCACCGTCACCAGGAAGGTCACCGCACCGGAGCCGTCCAGGTGCACCAGCAGCGCCAGGGTCGCGGTGCCGACGACAATCCGTGTAGGGCGCGTGCCCACCGTGCGCAGGATGCGGTCAATGATGGGGTCGAGCATGCCTGCGTCGGTCATGATCCCGAAAAACAGGATGGCAAACACAAACATCCCCACAACAGGCGCGACGTTCTTGATTCCGGTGATGATGAAGGCACTGGTTTGCAGGCCGAACCCGCCGAGCAGCGCGGCGATGATCGGCAAGGCGATCAGGGCCACCAGTGGCGAGAGGCGTTTGCTCATGACGGCAATGAGCAGGCACAGGATGGTAATGACACCCAGGGTAGCGAGCATGGGGACTCCAGAGCGGCCTTTGCTGGCCGGTTATTGTTTTCCACGGAGTATTGGAAGCGCGGTAGTCTTTGTAAATTGGAATATTCAGCCCGGCATGTTCGGAAAAACAAAACGATGAAAAATTCGATCCAGCATATCCAAGCGTTTCTCACCGTCGCGCGCACCGGCAGCTTTACCAAGGCCGCCAGCGAAATGAACCTCTCGCCGTCGGCGCTCACCGTGCAAGTGCAGCAATTGGAAGAGTGGCTGGGCATCGCCCTGCTCGACCGCAGCCCGCGCCACGTCAGCCTCACCCCCGCCGGGCAGGAAGCGCGCGGCCCTATGGAAAAGCTGCTGCTGGACCTGGATAACATTGTCACCGGCTCGCGCGACCTCGCCGCGTTGCGCCGGGGCATGGTGACCATTGCCGCCCTTCCCTCGGTGTGCGCCGGTAGCCTGCCACCGGCACTGCGTCTGTTCCGCGAGCGCTTTGCCGGAATCGATGTGCGCCTGCACGACGTGGTGGCCCATCGCATTCATGCCCAGGTGCGCGCCGGCGACGTGGACTTTGGCATCGGCGTGCGGGCGCGCTTAAGCCATGGCCTGGATTTCGTGCCGGTGCTCAATGACCGCCTGTGTGCGTTTGTGCCGCTGGCTCATCCCTTCGCGGCTTTGCCACGCTTGTCCCTGGAGCAACTGGCGGACCAGCCGATCATCCTCACCGGCCGCGACAGCAGTGTGCGCGAGCAGGTGGACGCGCTGTTCGACCAGACGCGGCTGAGCATGACGGCCGGCATGGAGGCTAACTACATGTCGACGGTGCTGGCCTTGGTGCGTCAAGGGTTGGGGATCAGTGTGCTGCCGGAATCGGCGGCGGACAGTTTGGAGGGGTTACAGCGAATCGCCATCGATCATCCCGGGGTAAGCCGGGAGATCGGCCTGATCAGTCGCAGCGGCACAACGCTGAGCCCGGCGGCGCAGCGCTGTTTCGACCTGCTGAGCGATGAGTTATCTGACACGTCATCGAACTGAATGGAGTGATCAGTCCAGCATCGCCACATGCTTGGGATGACTGGCTACCCGTGCCAGCCAGGCCTGCACCGCCGGGTACGGCGCCAGATCGAAGCCGCCTTCGTGGGCCACATGGGTGTAGGCATACAGCGCGATATCGGCAATCGAATACTGCTCGCCCACCAGATATGGCGTGGCTTGCAGTTGGCGTTCCATCACCCGCAGCGCCTTGTAGCCGCCCTTATGGGTGGTTTTGTATTCCTCCAAGCGATCTTCCGGCATGTTCAGGTAGTACTGGATAAACCGCGCCACGGCGATGTAAGGCTCGTGGCTGTACTGCTCGAAGAACTGCCATTGCAGCACCTGGGTGCGCAAGCGCGGCTCGGTGGGCAGAAACTCACTGCCGTCGGCGAGGAAGTTGAGGATCGCGTTGGATTCCCACAGGCAGGTGCCGTCTTCCAGTTCCAGCACCGGGATTTTGCCGTTGGGGTTCTTGGCCAGGAATTCGGCGGTCTGGGTGTCGCCGTTGAGGATGTCGACATTCACCCATTCATACGGGATACCCAGCAGGTTGAGCATCAGTTTGACTTTGTAGCAGTTGCCCGAGCGGTAATCGCCATAAACCTTGTACATGGGGTTCCCCTTATGCCGCTTGCGCGTGCTGTGCTTGACGGATCACGGCGGCCAGACGCATCAGACCTTCGTCCAGGCGGGACGGGTCGATATGGCTGAAATTGAGCCGCAGTGAGCCCAGGTGCTGGTCCGGCTCGGAAAAGAACGGTTCGCCGGGCATGAAGGCGACGTTCTGAGCGAGCGCGGGCGCCAACAAAGTGCGGGTATCGAGCGGCTGTTTCAAGGTCAGCCAGAAGAATAATCCGCCCTGGGGCACCTGCCAGTCGGCGAGTTCGCTGAAATGCCGTTCCAGTGCGGCCTGAAACCCATCGCGGCGCTCGCGGTAAAAACGGCGCAGTTCAGCCAGGTGCTGCTGATAATTCGGCGTGCCGATCCACTGCATCGCCTGCCACTGGCCCACGCGATTGGTGTGCAGATCCGCCGATTGCTTAAGCTTGAGCAGGTGCGGGAACAGGTCGGGGCTGGCAATCAGGTAACCGACGCGCAGGCCCGGCAGCAGGGTTTTGGACACGGTGCCGGTGTAGATCCAACTGGCCTTGTGCAGGCGGCTGACGATGGGCCGCGCGCTGGCGCCGTCGAAGGTCAGTTCGCGGTAGGGTTCGTCTTCGATCAGGGTCACGCCGAATTCGTCGAGCAACGCGGCGACGGCGTCGCGCTTGGCCTCGCTATAGCGCACCGCCGACGGGTTCTGGAAGGTGGGGATCAAGTAGATGAACGCCGGGCGATGACGCTCAAGCTTGGCGCGCAACGCGGCCAGGTCGGGGCCGTCGTCCTCCAGGGGCACAGTAAGGCAATCGGCGCCGAACAGCTGGAAGATCTGCAACGCGGCCAGGTAGGTCGGGCCTTCGAGCAGGATGGGCGTGCCTTGATCGATATACAGCTTGGCCGCCAGGTCCAGGGTCTGCTGGGACCCGCTGACCACCAGCACCTGGCTGGCCTGGCACGGCACGCCCAGGGCGCGCGCGTCGGCAGCCAGCAATTCACGCAACTGTGGCTCGCCTTCGCTCATGCCGTATTGGCCGATGTTCAATGGCATGTCATCCCAGTTCAACGCCGGCAGCATGCTTTCGGCCGGCAGCCCGCCGGCGAACGACATCACTTCCGGGCGCTGCGCCGCGGCGAGGATTTCACGGATCAAGGAGCTTTTAAGGCGCGTAACACGTTCGGAGAAGGCCATAAGGTCACCGCTGGCGAAGACTGTGGGAAATACGTCAAACTGGTTGACCGAAATTACGACAGCTCACCTGGATACGTCAACATGATTGACCTTAAAAACCCAAACAGCCAGCAGCAAGCCATGGAAGCATTTTTCTTCGGCTACCAGGCGTTCACCGCCAAGGCCGATGAAATGCTCGAACGTCGCGGCCTGAGCCGGGTCCATCAGCGCATTGTGTTTTTTATCGCCCGCTACCCGGCCCTGAGCGTGACGCAGTTGCTGGCATTGCTGGGGGTGAGCAAGCAGGCGCTGAACATGCCGTTGCGCCAATTGCAGGAAATGCACTTGGTGAGCAGCGTGGCGTCGCAGACCGATAAGCGCAAACGCCTGCTGGAGCTCAGCGAAGAAGGTCGGCGGTTCGAACAATCCCTGCGCCGCGAGCAGGTGAAGTTGCTGCAGCGCGCCTTCAGTGAAGCCGGCGAAGAGGCGGTGAAAGGCTGGCTGGCGGTGAATATGGCGCTGAGCGCGAAAAACTAGAGGTTTGCCTTTCATCCCTTTCGCACACAAAATGGAAAACATTATTTGCTTTCTTTGTATACAAAAGCATAATTCGCTTCGTGCGAGTTCCTGACCTATTAGTCAACAAAACCCGCCGGTAACCTCACAGCGCCCTGCGCTGGCCATAACAATAAAATGCTTGAGGAGTACTCGCTGTGGATAGCCGCAAATCCGAAGCCCCTACGCTGGACCTGTCACCCTCCTCCCAAGGCGGTTGGCTGGAACGCCTGTTCAAACTGCGCATGCATGGCACCACAGTGAAGACCGAGCTGATCGCCGGCCTCACCACCTTTATCACCATGGCCTACATCATTTTCGTTAACCCCAACATCATGGCCGATGCCGGCATCGATCACGGTGCGGCCTTTGTCGCCACCTGCATCGCCGCCGCCCTCGGTTGCCTGCTGATGGGCCTGTACGCCAACTGGCCGGTGGGCCTGGCGCCGGGCATGGGCCTGAATGCGTTTTTCACCTACACCGTGGTCGGCACCATGGGCTATCACTGGGAAACCGCCCTGGGTGCGGTGTTTATCTCCGGGGTGCTGTTTATGCTGCTGACGCTGTCGCGCATCCGTGAGTGGCTGCTCAACAGCATCCCGGTCAGCCTGCGGCATGCCATGGGCGCCGGTGTCGGTCTGTTTCTTGGGGTGATCGGCCTGAAAACCGCCGGCATCATCGTCGACAGCCCGGCCACCCTGATCAAGCTCGGGTCGCTGCATGAGCCGGCACCGCTGCTGGCGGCGGTGTGCTTTTTGCTGATTGCGATCCTCAGCTACCACCGCGTGTTCGGCGCGATTCTGATCAGCATCATTGCCGTGACCCTGGCCGGTTGGGGCCTGGGCCTGGTGCATTACAACGGCATCCTGTCCACCCCGCCGAGCCTGGCGCCGACCTGGATGGCGATGGACGTCAAAGGCGTGTTCAACGTCAGCATGATCAGCGTGGTGTTCGCCTTTCTGTTTGTGCACATGTTCGACACCGCCGGCACCTTGATGGGCGTCGCGCAACGGGCCGGGCTGGTGAATGCCGATGGCAAGATCGATAACCTGTCCCGCGCCCTCAAGGCCGACAGCGCCTCCAGCGTGTTTGGGGCCATGGTCGGTGTGCCGCCAGTGACCAGTTACGTGGAAAGCGCTGCCGGCGTGGCCGCCGGTGGGCGCACCGGATTGACCGCCGTGACCGTGGGCGTGCTGTTTGTGGCGGCGATGTTTTTTGCGCCACTGGCCGGCATGATTCCGGCCTACGCCACCGCCGGCGCGCTGATCTATGTCGCGATGCTGATGATGGCAAGCATGGCCCATATCAACTGGGACGAAGCCACCGACAGCATTCCGGCGATTGTCACGGCGATCATGATGCCGCTGACGTTTTCTGTGGCCGACGGTATCGCCCTGGGCTTTATCACGTATGTGGCACTCAAGGCCGGCACCGGCAAATACCGTGAAATATCCATCAGCCTGTGGGTGCTGTGCGCAATTTTCATCGCCAAATTCGTTTTCCTGTAACCCAGGCAAACGGCGATAACCGCCTCACCTTCGGGTGGGGCTTTTGCATGAAGGGAGGAATGTAATGAGCGTGGAAACCTGGCTGCTGTTCAGCGGCGCTGCCTTGATCGTGATCCTGATTCCGGGCCCGCTGTCACTGCTGATGATCAGCAACAGCCTCAACTACGGCCTGCGCCGCTCGTATCCGGCGTTTCTGGGCGGGGTGTTCGCCTCGATCTGCCTGCTCAGTGCCTCGGCGCTGGGTCTGGGGGCGCTGCTGCTGGCGTCCGAGCAATTGTTCAGCGCATTGAAAATCGTCGGCGCGCTGTACCTGTTCTACCTGGCCTGGCAAAGCTGGCAGCAATCGCGCCTGCCGTCCCAAGGCGCGGTGGTGCCGGACGCGGTGCCGGTGCCGCGTTTTCGCGCGTTGTTCGGGCGAGCCTTTGTGCTGGGCGCCAGCAACCCCAAGGACATCCTGTTTTTCGCCGCCTTCCTGCCGCAGTTTCTCAGCAGCCAGCAGGCGTTCCTGCCGCAATTGCTGATCATGATCGCCACCTGGACCGTACTCGACTTGCTCTGCAAGCTGGCCTACGGCCTCGGCGCCCATGGCGCGGCGCGCTACCTGCGCACCGGCAAGGGCCAGAGCTGGTTCAACCGCTTCAGCGCCGGGCTGTTTGGCGGTGCCGGCGCGGTCTCCCTGCTCAAGGGCTAGTAAGCTGAGGCTTGATGAAATACACGGTGGGGGCAAGGTTGCCTTTGACCGGCCACTGAATGCCCCCCACCATCGTCACCAAGCGCTCGCTGCCCATTGCATCGTTGACCAGACGATGCACCTCTGACGTCGGATGAAGGGTCAGCTGTTTGGCGACCGATTCCTTCGACAATCTGGGAACGCCCGCAACGCTGCCTGATTCAAGCCATTGGGTCGACAGGTAATACACGTTGTCGGAGCGCTCATGGGTACACACCCACACGAAATGCTCCCGCCCGCCATGGGTTTTCTTCATCGACCTGAGCACAAAGCCTTGTGCCTCCAACACTTGTCTGATTGCGGCCTGCTGCGCCTGGCCTCGCTCCCGCAAGAGCACATCCTTTGCCTGCTTCTTCTGCAACACACCGAGCGACGCGGAAACAGGCGCCTTGAGTGACGCCGCCAAGGGGGTGGGCGGCTGGAAATCCACGCGCGAGAAGCCAGGCGCCTTGCCTTCGAACCCAATGAAAAAGGCGTGTTTGCCCGAGGGTTCGGCCGGGCGTAGGAGTTTGAACAGGTCGTCGGTCTGGCCCCCGGCCGCAATCCAGCCGTCCAGGGTTGCGCGCACGTTCAACAGGTGCGTGGCCGACGCCGTGCGGCCGGTGTCCGCCAGTTCGATCAAGCGCTGGCCGGCGAAACGTCGGCTGGCCAGGGTCATGCCGGGAAACACCTGGGCCACGGATTGCTCCAGCGGGCGGTCGAACAACGGGCGATGCAGTTGCCAACGCTTTTCGGCGTTCAGGGTCGCCGGAATCGGTTGCTCGTGGAGCTGGCTGTTGAGCCAACGCTCGATATCGTCGACAGCCCGAGAGAAAAGTGGGTTGTCTTTCGTCAGGAAAATAATCTGGTCGAGGGGCGCGTTGCTGCCCTGGGGCAGCAACCGGTAGTAGTGGCCGTCGATCCTGACTACGTAGTAGTTACGCTCCTGCAACGACGGTGAAGAAGAAACCGACCTGAACGGCAGATGGGGCAACGCGACTTCAGGCTGCATCGGCACCAGAAACACCCCATGCCCAGACGGCGCTTCCGGCAACTGCGCAACGATATTGGCATGCCAATCGCGCCACTCCACCTGAGGGCCCGGCGATTGACGCACGAAGGTTTCGGTAGCGCCGCGCGCAGGTGGCGACCAGGCGACCGGCGTGTCAGACCGCCATGGACTGAGCACCCCAGAGCTGGGGCCGGCCACCGGAGCGTCCGCGCCCAGCAGCCATTCACCGGGCGCGTAAATCGTCAGGATCAGTTCATCTTGGCCCGGCGCGTCCTGGTTTTTCAGGCGCAAAAACTGCTCGTCGCCGCGTCGGTAAACCGGGTAGCGGTCCTCGCCTACCACCATGAATGGCTCACCGTGTTTGACGTACAGGCCTTTTTCGCCGGGCCCACTGAGCGGCAAGGCGTCGGCTGGCACGCCCGGTTTCTTGAATCGCTCCAGCAGTTTGAGCTGACCAGCGGGAGAAGCCGACCGGCCCAGCCGAGGCACCCGGCCAACCTCGACGAGCGTGGTGCGATGCAGGCGGTTCAGACCTATCCCCATGGAGCGTAGCGGTACGCCCTTGCGCGCTTTTGGCCCAGGCATAACGCTCAGTATCAGATCCACCAGCAGGAATACCGCGCCAAATGCCACATCCACCGCATCCCGTGGGTCACCGCTATGGTGATAACGCCGTGCCGCCAACAACACCTCGTAGAGCTGGTTCACCAAGCCGAACCAGGGCACGAAAAGCGACAGCAATGCCCGGTCGCGGCGGTCTTTTTCCGCTTGCAAGCGTTGGGTGCGGTACTTTTCCAGGGTTTTACCGGAGTGGCTGCCAGCCTGGGCTTGACGGTGCAGTTCAAGCACCCGCGCCTGGTACAACAGGGCCTGGGCATCGCACTGGGAGGTGGGCACCAATGCCAACCAGTTCAAGGGATCGCTGGAGATCTGCTCAAGGGTCTGCGCTTCGGCTTCCGCGGCCAGCGCCGTCGGCTCCTGATGCTTGACACTGAACGAGCGCACAAACTCGGCGCCGCGCCAGAGCCCTTGCAACATGACGTACCCCGGCAACAGATACACCGCCTGGAACTGCGGCGGCTGCGCGCAGGCTTCGTCAGGCGTGTGCGCGATGGCTTCGAATGCCCAGCCGGGTGCGATGTGCCGCGCCAAGGCTTTGGTATTAGGCGGTACTGCGCCAATGCGATTCAGATATTCCCGCGCCAGTTGCAGGCTGCTGTGCTCACTGATGGCATTGCCATCCGGCGCAGCGGGCCAGTAAACCACGCAGCCTTGGGACAGCAGGTCGTGAATCACCACGATGCCGGCAATGTAGCGATCGTGCTGCAACGTGTGGCCCACCAGATGCACCACATACAGTTGCAGGTGATAGCCCTGCTGGCGCAGGTCGTTCGGCGTGCGCGCCGCCATGGCCAGGCTGAACAGGCGCTGAGCGCTGGGCGTCAGCCCCTGTTGAGTCGCCGAATACAGGTGCGCGTCAGCGCCTGTGACCAGCGCGCGCCTGAGCAAGGTGGGCACGCGCCCCTCAGTCAAGCGCCGTGGCGCCTCGTCGCGCGGGTAAAACACTCCATTGATCAGCGCCTCATACTGACCGCCGATATCCAGCGAGGAGACCATGGCGATCAGGTAGGGCGGACTCAGCAGCCCCTTCCATTCGGGCTTCAGGTACTGCGCATATTTAAATCGCCACCAAGTGGGCAACATCTGGGGATCGAGGTTATGCAGCGCCAGTTGCAGCAAAGTGAACTGAGTGCGCCCGGTGCTGGGAGTGAGGATTTCCTTGCGATCGCCCACACTGCAGGTGGCATCTGCACTACAGAAACGACCGTCGACATGGTCTGGCATTTCGATAAACGGCGTGTCGATGTCCACCGCCGGAGGGAGGCCGTCCTCGCGTAAACGGGCAATCAGTACGCGGCGGGCGAAGCTGGGTAAATCCGGCAGACGTTGTTCCAGACGTGCCTGCAGGGCAAAAGTGCTGCTCAGGTAGTGGCCTTGCAGGCGTCTGAATCGGTCGAGCTGCGCGGCCGACGCCTCTTTCAGCCACGCCGGCAGTGTGGGCTGCGCGCCCATCGCCTGGCGCACCACATCAACATGGGCCCGCGCCCGACCCCGCGCTGCGCTGGCCGGCGCCGTGAGCTGCTGCGCCAGCTCTTGGGCCAGCAACAGACCGCTCAGGTGCACATCGCTGACTTCACTGAATACCGGGGGAGTGCGCCCGATCCCTCGGTACACGCGCATATAGCCCTTGAGCAGTTGCTTGAGCGCGAACAGCAGCGGGTTGCCGTCGATGGGGGCATAGCTCACCGCCAGAGTCTGCCCGGCCACCGCTGCGCGCACCGCACCACGGTGCTGACGATCGACGTACTGCCACATCAGTGAGGCGTCACGGCTGGCAAAACTGGCCTTGACCCCCTCGGTCAGCGCGTCGAGACGAGCAAAGCTCGCCACCCCACCCTCCTGTCCGAACGCGCACAACAGCACCGGCGCACGTCGCTGCGGATCGTCGAGGGCCGCCACCTCGGTCACCACAAACAGACTATGCAGCGGCTCGCCGCCCACTCGCACCGACAGCACCCGGGCTTGACTGCCCTCACGCTGACGGGCCAGCGGAGCATCCAGCACCTCAAGCAGCAGATCGCGATGGGGCGTGCGCAGCAAGCGCAGTCGATGCTGCAACTGAACCTCGTCACGCAGCAGCTCGCGCCAGACAGCGATAAAGCATGCCACCCGCCGGGCCGTACCGTCGGCGCGCGCGGCCCAGAACGCCACGTCGAACAGTTTCAATTGAGCATCGTGCAGCAGCGTGCGCAGGCCGTTAGCGTGACTGTTGAGTTGGTTTTCCAGCGTGACTGATTCCTGCCAGGCCGGGGTGTCCTGGCCGGGGTCGTGGGGGTCCAGCAGCGCAGTCAGGCCCTTCTCATAACGCTTGACCTGCTGCTGCACGGTGTTCAACGCCAGGCCCGGCGCCGTGCTGGCGAAATTGATTTCCTGACGGCGACGCTGCTGGTCCCAGTCCAACAGCTCGCGGCGGATTGGCCCCAGGCGCGACTTGCCGATGCTGTGACGCCGACCCCGCTCGATCTGGGCGAGAAACCGCGCCTTATCGGTCACAGCCGGCCGCCGCGCAGCGGAAAACACCTGCGCAAGGTTGATCGACACGGCACAGGCCAACTCGTTTTCCCATTGCCCGTCACGAATCGCCAGGGCGCTGAGAGCCAAGGCATCGCCATGCAGCGCCGAGCCGCGAGCCGCTGTCACCGCCATGCCGGGTTGACACAGCTCGTGTCGACGTCGCAACGGCAGGCATTGCCACAGGTCGTCAAATAACGTGCTGCGGATCAGCGCGACCAGGCCGCACTGCAACTGAGCAAAGGACGGATACTCGTAAAAGGGGCGATTCAGCCCCGGCAGATACATCACATGGGGCATGCCCACCGGGTCGCCTTGCCGGTAGAGATGCAACGCACCGGGGATGGGCATCAGTCGCGGCCCCACTCCCGGCCACATCAATTGGCAGGCCTGTACGCTGGCCCACTGCTGCCCCGCACGTTGGCGGGCTTCGGCGGTCGGTGCGTCCACCAGGGCCTGGACCATCGCCGCCCCAGCGCTGGACAGCTCGTCCAGTTGCCGCGCCACCAGCGCCCGGTCGGCGAACAATTGCCTGTGGAGTTCCACCCAGCGCTCCTCGCGGGTCTGCCAGGAACCCGTGGCAAGGGTCCGCCAGTACTCGGTCTGAGCGGTGTTGAGGCGCTCGAACAACTTGAGTGCGACAACTCGCTGCAGTGCTTCCAGCGCTGTGAACGGCAAACGGCGCGTCGGCTCGTCCTTGAGGCTGAGGGCGGTGAATTGATTGATATTGAGCGGCACCGACGGCAGCACGAGCAACTGCAGGGCGCGGTCGGTCAAGCACTCCACCTTGCTCGCGGTGGCCGGCGGCAAGGGTTCGGTGAACAGCAACGTATCCGGGTCCAGATCGAAGGCCTGGCGCAGGGCGGCGCGAATCACTCGCAGCACCTTGGGCGCGCGCGCAATCAGGCCTGACACGCGGCGTGCCGCGTCGGCGCAGCGCAGATCGGCCGTCGCCAGCTGGTTGATCAGACGGCTGGGATGGGGGCTGCTGTTGATCCGCTGGGTCAGCTGGGCGCGCAGGGCCTGGCGCGCTTCGTGGGCGGCGCGGGCCGGGTCGTCCGCCTCGGCAGGCAAGGCGGTAGGGTCGTCGTTAAGTGAGGTCACGGCGGTATCTTCGTCGAGGAAAACACCTAGCCTAGGCAGGGCCAAGCTCGCGCAGGCGCTAGATAAATGAACGCCGCCCGAGCAAAAAAAAGCCCGCAGTGTGAGCGGGCGAAAAACCAACGAAGAGCTTTGGGGGTGTGAAGCGCGGGGACGACTCAGCTACCGCGATAGGTGGAGTAGCTGTAAGGCGAAATCAGTAAGGGCACATGGTAGTGATCCTGTTCGGCGCTGATGCCGAAGCGCAGCACCACCACGTCCAGAAAGGCCGGCTCCGGCAGTTGTACGCCGCGGGCGCGGTAGTAGTCACCGGCGCTGAACTGCACCTGGTAGACGCCGCTGCGATAGTCGTCGCCTTGCAGCAATGGCGTGTCGCAACGGCCGTCGCTGTTGGTCACGGCGCTGGCCACCAGTTCCAGCTGCGTGCCTTCGACGCGGTACAGTTCAACCTTGATTGCGCTGCCGGGGCAGCCGTGGGCCGCGTCGAGTACGTGTGTGGTCAGTCGTCCCATGGATCGGGGCTCCGTTCAGTCGAGTGAGAAAGGCCGCACCTTTTCAGGGCGAGAAAAAGCCGGCGATGGCTGATTAAGACACTTTTGATAAAAATTGTACACAATAAAAACCACAAAATTTTCAGCACGCTCCGCAGCGCTTTTCGCGCTGGTGAATCCTCGGTAAACCTTGCGGTTAAAAGGACTGCTATACATTTACTGACCAACCGGGCAAGTTTCTTGCAGGGTTAAGCCGTGCAGATGGCTTGGAAAAAATGCGGAAATACAGGCTTACAAAGTGACCGGCAAGTTGTATACAATCAGTCCATCGCTGTGACGCCACCCAGTCTTTCCGCTGGCCGCCACGCACTTGTTACCACGCACAAGAAGGAAGACTGCAGTGAGCGCTGACTACCCACGCGACCTGATCGGTTACGGCAGTAACCCTCCTCACCCCCACTGGCCAGGCAAGGCGCGCATTGCCTTGTCGTTCGTACTCAACTACGAAGAAGGCGGTGAACGCAACATCTTGCACGGCGATAAAGAGTCGGAGGCGTTCCTTTCGGAAATGGTCTCGGCCCAGCCGCTGCAAGGCGAACGCAATATGAGCATGGAGTCGCTGTACGAATACGGCAGCCGTGCCGGCGTGTGGCGCATCCTCAAGTTGTTCAAAGCATTCGATATCCCGCTGACCATCTTCGCCGTAGCCATGGCCGCTCAGCGTCACCCGGACGTGATCCGCGCCATGGTCGCCGCCGGCCACGAAATCTGCAGCCACGGTTACCGCTGGATCGACTACCAATACATGGACGAGGCCCAGGAACGCGAGCATATGCTCGAAGCCATCCGCATCCTCACCGAACTGACCGGCGAACGCCCGCTGGGCTGGTACACCGGGCGCACCGGCCCCAACACGCGGCGGCTGGTGATGGAGGAAGGCGGTTTTCTCTACGACTGCGACACCTACGACGACGACCTGCCCTACTGGGAACCCAACACCCCCACCGGCAAGCCGCACCTGGTGATCCCCTACACCCTGGACACCAACGATATGCGCTTCACCCAGGTGCAGGGCTTCAACAAAGGCGATGACTTCTTCGAGTACCTCAAGGATGCGTTCGACGTGCTTTACGCCGAAGGCGCCGAGGCACCGAAAATGCTCTCCATCGGCCTGCATTGCCGCCTGATCGGTCGCCCGGCGCGCCTGGCCTCGCTCAAACGCTTTATCGAATACGCCAAAAGCCACGAACAGGTGTGGTTCACTCGCCGCGTCGACATCGCCCGTCACTGGCAAGCCACCCACCCGTACAAGGGAGCGGCGAAATGACTGCGTTCCAAACCCTGCAACCCTCGACCTTGAGCCGTGACGCCTTCGTCCGCGCCTTTGCCGATATCTATGAACATTCGCCATGGGTGGCCGAAAAGGCCTTCGACCTGGGCCAGGACGCGTCGATCGATCAGATCGAAACCCTGCACCAGCGCATGAGCGATATCCTGTTGAGCGCTGATCACGCCAGTCAACTGGCGCTGATCAACGCTCACCCGGACCTGGCCGGCAAAGCCGCCGTCCAGGGCCAACTGACCGAAGCCAGCACTAACGAACAGGCCGGCGCCGGTATTCACCAATGCACGGCCGAAGAGTTTTCTCGCTTCACCGAGCTGAACGAAGCCTACAAAGCCAAGTTCAAGTTTCCCTTCATCATGGCGGTAAAAGGCAGCAACCGGCATCAGATACTCGCCGCGTTCGAAACGCGCATTCACAACTCGGCGGACGCCGAGTTCAAGTGCGCGCTGGACGAGATCAACAAGATCGCGTTGTTCCGTTTACTGACCCTCTAAACACCATCCCCAGCCACTCTATCTAAGGCAGACAAGAAGAATGAAAGCGCAACCCGTACCTTTCGAAAAGTTCGTCAACCTGGCCGACGCCCGCTTGGGCACCAAGATCATCTCCGTGACCGATGACTGGTTCGCCGACGCCAACCGCCTGTTCCAGCCGACCCCGGCCGTGTGGAAGGAGGGCGTGTTCGATGACAACGGCAAGTGGATGGACGGCTGGGAGTCGCGCCGCAAGCGCTTCGAAGGCTACGACAGCGCGGTAATCCGCCTGGGCGTGCCGGGTTCGATCAAAGGCGTGGACATCGACACTTCATTCTTCACCGGCAACTACCCGCCGTCGGCCTCCCTGGAAGCCTGCTTCCTGGCCTCTGGCGAGCCGGACGAAAATACCCAGTGGACCGAAGTGCTGTCGGCCGTCGAGCTGCAGGGCAACAGCCACCACTACCATGAGATCAACAACGACCAGGCGTTCAGCCACCTGCGTTTCAACATCTACCCGGATGGCGGCGTGGCGCGTCTGCGTGTGTACGGCGTGCCGTTCCGGGATTGGTCGGCGGTGGGCGACAACGAACAGGTCGACCTGGCCGCGGCGCTCAACGGCGGCCGCGCCCTGGCATGCTCCGACGAACACTTCGGCCGCATGAGCAACATCCTCAACCCAGGCCGTGGCATCAACATGGGCGACGGCTGGGAAACCGCGCGTCGCCGCACGCCAGGCAATGACTGGGTGATCGTCGCCCTGGGCCATCCGGGCGAGATCGAGAAGATCATCGTCGACACCCTGCACTTCAAGGGCAACTACCCGGATACCTGCTCGATCCAAGGTGCTTTCGTAAAAGGCGGCACCGACAGCCAGATCGAAACCCAGTCGCTGTTCTGGCGCGAATTGCTGCCGGCGCAGAAGCTGGAAATGCACGCCGAACACACCTTCGTCGAGCAGATCAAGGCGCTGGGGCCGATTACCCATATCCGCCTGAACGTATTCCCGGACGGTGGTGTAAGCCGCCTGCGGGTGTTCGGCAAGGTCGCTAAATAAGCGGTGAACCCAATCGCGGGCAAGCCCGCTCCCACAGGGGGAATGCATTCCAAATGTGGGAGCGGGCTTGCCCGCGATAGCAATAGACCAGACAACACAGAACTCGGATAAGAAGACCGCCATGCGCACACTAGTGATCGAACCCCTGACCAAAGAAGCCTTCGCCCCTTTCGGAGACGTTATCGAAACCGACGGCAGCGATCACTTCATGATCAACAACGGGTCGACCATGCGCTTTCACAAATTGGCCACGGTCGAAACCGCAAAGCCGGAAGACCACGCCATCATCAGCATCTTCCGCGCCGACGCGCAGGACATGCCGCTGACCGTGTGCATGCTGGAGAGACACCCGCTGGGCAGCCAGGCTTTCATTCCGCTGCTCGGCAACCCCTTTCTGATCGTGGTCGCGCCACTTGGCGATGTACCTGTATCGGGCTTGGTCCGCGCCTTCGTCACCAACGGCAGGCAGGGCATTAATTACCATCGCGGCGTCTGGCACCACCCGGTGCTGACGATCGAAAAGCGGGATGACTTCCTGGTGGTTGATCGCAGTGGCACAGGCAATAACTGCGATGAGCATTTTTTCCAAGAGGATGAGCGGTTGATCCTCGCCCCCCACCAATAAGAGAAGGTCTGATCACCCGACAACAAGGGTGACAGGCGAGAGGTAAAGACTGTGGAAGCACATCTGTTGGAATGGCTGAACCTGAGCGTGCGCTGGGTTCACATGATCACTGGCGTCGCCTGGATCGGCGCTTCGTTCTACTTCGTCTGGCTGGAAAACAACCTCAACCGCGTCAACCCCAAGGACGGCCTGGCCGGCGACTTATGGGCGATCCACGGTGGCGGTATCTACCACCTGGAAAAATACAAACTGGCCCCGCCGACCATGCCGGACAACCTGCACTGGTTCAAATGGGAAGCCTATTTCACTTGGATGTCGGGCGTCGCGCTGCTGTGCGTGGTGTTCTACTCCAACCCGACCTTGTACCTGCTGGCGCCGGGCAGCAGCCTCAGTGGTCCGCAAGGCGTGTTGCTGGGCATCGGCTCGCTGTTCGCAGGCTGGTTCATCTACTCCTTCCTCTGCGACTCGGCCCTGGGCAAACGCCCTGCCCTGCTCGGTTTCATCCTGTTCGTACTGTTGATTGCCGCCGCGTATGGCTTCAGCCAAGTGTTCAGCGGGCGTGGTGCCTACCTGCACGTAGGTGCGGTGATCGGCACCATCATGGTGGGCAACGTGTTCCGCATCATCATGCCGGCGCAGCGCGCGCTGGTGGCGGCCATCGCCGAGAACCGTACACCTGACCCGGCGCTGCCGGCCAAGGGCCTGCTGCGCTCGCGTCATAACAACTATTTCACCTTGCCGGTGCTGTTCATCATGATCAGCAACCACTTCCCGAGCACCTACGGCAGCCATTACAACTGGCTGATCCTGGCCGGTATCGCGGTGGCGGCGGTGTTGGTGCGGCATTACTTCAACACCCGGCACAACAGCCAGAAGTACGCGTGGACCCTGCCGGTTGGCGCGCTGGCGATGATCTGCCTGGCTTATGTGACCGGCCCCAAGCCGGCCGAACCGATTGCCAAGGCGCCGGCGGCCATTGAGTACCAACCGTTGCCGGAAACCGCATTGGGCGGTGGCTTGAAACCTGCCGCGCCTGCGGCAACCGAACCCGCTGCCGCACCTGCACCGGCCCAGGCGACCATTGATTTCGACAAGGTCCACGGAGTGATTCAGGAACGCTGCGCCGTGTGCCATTCGGCCAAGCCCACCAGCCCGTTGTTCAGCACCGCGCCGGCCGGCGTGATGTTCGATACACCGGCGCAGATCCAGCAACAAGCAGCACGCATCCAGGCCCAGGCTGTGGCCAGCCAGATCATGCCGCTGGGCAACATCACTCAGATGACCCAGCAGGAGCGCGACCTGATCGGCACCTGGATCAACCAGGGGGCGCATACCAACTAACAGCCTGGTGCAACTCCAAAATGTGCGAGGGGGCTTGCCCCCGATAGCGGTATGTCATTCAAAACATCAGTGACTGAACCAACGCAATCGGGGGCAAGCCCCCTCCCACGGATGACTTGCAGTGGTTTAGAGATTGCGTTCCACACAATACAAAAATAAAAAAGATTCGAGGTGTTGCATGTCCCCGTTAGAACCGCAGACTCCTGCCGCGCCCGCCATGGTGCGGCTACCCCTCTTGCAACTGATTCTGGTCGGCCTGCAACACGTCTTGTTGATGTACGGCGGCGCCGTCGCCGTGCCTCTGATCATTGGCCAGGCCGCCGGCCTGAGCCGTGAAGAAATCGCCTTCCTGATCAACGCCGACCTGCTGGTGGCCGGCGTCGCCACCATGGTGCAGTCGTTCGGCATCGGCCCCCTGGGCATCCGCATGCCGGTGATGATGGGCGCCAGTTTCGCCGCCGTTGGCAGCATGGTCGCCATGGCCGGTATGCCCGGTATCGGTTTACAGGGGATCTTCGGCGCCACCATCGCCGCCGGGTTCTTCGGCATGCTGATCGCGCCGTTCATGTCCAAGGTCGTGCGCTTTTTCCCACCGCTGGTGACCGGCACCGTGATCACTGCCATCGGCCTGTCGCTGTTCCCCGTGGCCGTGAACTGGGCCGGTGGCGGCAGCGCGGCGGCCACCTTCGGCTCACCGATCTACCTGACGATTGCCGCTTTGGTGCTGGCCACCATCCTGCTGATCAACCGTTTTATGCGCGGTTTCTGGGTCAACATCTCGGTGCTGATCGGCATGGGCCTGGGGTACGCCCTGTGCGGCGTTCTCGGCATGGTCGACCTTAGCGGCCTGGCACTGACGCCCTGGGTGCAGGTGGTGACGCCGCTGCATTTCGGCATGCCCACCTTTGAGTTGGCGCCGATTCTGTCGATGTGCCTGGTGGTGGTGATCATCTTCGTTGAGTCCACCGGGATGTTCCTGGCGCTGGGCAAGATCACCGACCGCGAGGTCACGCCCAAGATGCTGCGTCGTGGCCTGCTGTGCGACGCCGGCGCGTCGTTCGTGGCCGGGTTCTTCAACACCTTCACCCATTCCTCGTTCGCCCAGAACATCGGCCTGGTGCAGATGACCGGCGTGCGCTGCCGCTCGGTGACGATCATGGCCGGCGCGTTCCTGATCGTGCTTAGCCTGTTGCCCAAAGCCGCTTACCTGGTGGCCTCGATTCCGCCGGCGGTGCTGGGCGGCGCGGCGATTGCCATGTTCGGCATGGTGGCGGCCACCGGCATCAAGATTCTGCAGGAGGCCGACATCGCCGATCGCCGCAACCAGTTGCTGGTGGCGGTAAGCATCGGCATGGGCCTGATTCCCGTGGTGCGCCCGGAGTTCTTCGCTCAACTGCCGCTGTGGATGAGCCCGATCACCCACAGCGGCATCGCCATGGCCACCCTCAGCGCGTTGTCGCTGAATGTGTTGTTCAACATCCTCGGCGGTTCCGAGCGGGCGGTCGTCGAGCACGCGCACACCTGAGCGTGCCCCATCATCGCGCTGTACGCCCTGTAACAGCGCGCTTGAGCCCAGGCAGGGTTATCAGTATTCTCCGCGCCCGCTCGAATCGATTGCTCTTCAACGCGTTGGCGCGGCTCTTGCTAAACCCATAAAAGCTGACCGATCAGACGATATTCACAGCGAACCAAAGGCGCCACATCAGAGCGCCTGCATTAGAAGAAAAACCAAAAAAACTTTAACTCGGGAGCAACCGAATGAAACCTATGTTCAAAGGCCTGATGCTGGCGGGATCCCTGCTGGCCGGCGGCCAGGCCGTGGCCGGTGACTTGTTGCAGTGGCAGAACAACAGCCTGACCTACTTGTGGGGCAAGAACTTCACCGTTAACCCGCAGATCCAGCAAACGGTCACGTTCGAACATGCCGACGCCTGGAAGTACGGCGACAACTTCTTCTTCCTCGACCGCATCTTTTATAACGGCAAGGAAGACGGCAACGTCGGCCCGAACACCTACTACGGTGAGTTCAGCCCGCGCTTGTCGTTCGGTAAGATCCTCGACCAGGACTTGTCCTTCGGCCCGATCAAAGACGTGTTGCTGGCGATGACGTATGAGTTCGGCGAAGGCGACAACGAGTCATACCTGGTCGGCCCAGGCTTCGATTTGAACATCCCCGGTTTCGATTACTTCCAGTTGAACTTCTACCAGCGCCAGACCGAAGGCAATCGCCCCGGCGACGGCGTGTGGCAGATCACCCCGGTGTGGTCGTACACGATCCCGGTGGGCAACTCGAACATCCTGATCGATGGCTTTATGGACTGGGTGGTGGACAACGACAAGAACGCCCGCGGCACCTACCACGCCAACCTGCACTTCAACCCGCAAGTGAAATACGACCTGGGCAAGGCGATGAACTGGGGCGAGAAACAGCTGTATGTCGGTTTCGAATACGACTACTGGAAAAACAAGTACGGCATCGAAGATTCCGGCGCGTTCAAGACGACTCAGGACACGGCGAGCTTCCTGGTCAAGTACCACTTCTGACCGAACGCCCCAGGTCAGCGTGTGAGAGGGGCTTGCCCCCTCCCACCGTCAGATCGGCTACAGACCCAAGAATCGGGTGATCTCTTCACGCTTGGCCAGCGCATCTTTCCTGCCCAACTCGATCAATTCGCTGCAGTACCCCGCCTCGAACAACAAGTAGCTCAGCACCCCTGCCCCGCTGGTCTTGGTCGCACCCGGCCCGCGCAGGAACACACGCAACGCCGCCGGCATTTCCTGGCGATGTCGCGCGGCGATTTCGTCGATGGGCTGGCTGGGCGCGATGACCAGCACTTCCACCGGCGCCAGGCCGCGCGCCGCGCTGTCGGCCGGCTGCAAATGGCTGAACTGATTGAGGCGTTCCAGCAATTCGATATCGCTTTCCAGGCTGTCGATAAAGGTGCTGTTGAGCATATGCCCACCGATCTGGGCCAGGGTCGGTTGCTGCCCGGTAAAGGCGCGCTGCACCGCCGGTTCGTTGCCTCGCGGGTTGCCGCTGACGCCCACCACCAGCACGCGGTTGGCGCCCAGGTGCAGGGCCGGGCTGATGGGGGCCGACTGACGCACGGCACCGTCGCCGAAATATTCCTGATCGAGTTTCACCGGCGCAAACAGCAGCGGAATCGCCGAACTGGCCAGCAAGTGCTCTACCGTCAGTTGGGTCGGCACGCCAATGCGACGGTGGCGCAGCCAGGCGTCGATGGCGCGCCCGCCCTGATAGAACGTCACGGCTTGCCCAGACTCATAGCCGAACGCCGTGATCGCCACTGCATGCAGGTGGTTTTGCCGGATGGCCTCATCGATGCCTTGCAGGTGCAGTTTGTCTTGCAGCAAATCGCGCAGCGGCGAGCTGTTGAGCAGCGCCACCGGCACCCGGCGGCCCAGGCCCAACAGGCTGTGGATCAGGAAGCGAGCGGCCTGGCGCACCACGCCGGGCCAGTCGCTGCGCAACACCAAGTGGCTGCGAAAGCCCTGCCAGAAGGCGGTCAGGCGCTCGATGGACGCGCGAAAATCCATGGCGCCGCTGGCCAGGCTCACCGCATTGATCGCCCCGGCCGAGGTGCCGACAATCACTGGAAACGGGTTGGACGCGCCGGGCGGCAACAGCTCGGCAATCGCCGCCAACACCCCTACCTGATACGCCGCTCGCGCCCCGCCGCCGGAAAGAATCAAGCCTGTTACCGGTTCAGCTGGGCGCATCGCATCACTCCATTGGGGAAAGGTCGTTCTTATCGACGGCGTTTTTCGTACAGCTTGGGTTCACCCGGTGGCCGGCTCTTGAAGCGGCGGTGGGTCCACAGGTATTGCTCGGGGCATTCGCGCACGGAGGCTTCGACCCACTGGTTGATGCGCAGGCAGTCCACCTCGTCGCTTTCGCCGGGGAAGTCGGTCAGCGGCGGGTGGATCACCAGGCGATAGCCACTACCATCGGCCAGACGCTCCTGAGTGAACGGCACCACCAGCGCCTTGCCCAAGCGAGCGAACTTGCTGGTGGCGGTCACGGTGGCGGCCTGGATGCCGAACAGCGGCACGAAAATACTTTGCTTGGCGCCGTAGTCCTGATCCGGTGCGTACCAGATGGCACGGCCGGCGCGCAGCAGCTTGAGCATGCCGCGCACGTCTTCGCGCTCCACGGCCAGGGAATCGAGGTTATGGCGCTCGCGGCCACGGCGTTGGATATAGTCGAACAACGGGTTGCCGTGCTCGCGGTACATGCCGTCGATGGTGTGCTTCTGGCCGAGCAATGCCGCGCCGATTTCCAGAGTGGTGAAGTGCAGGGCCATCAGGATCACGCCCTTGCCATCCAACTGTGCCTGCTTGAGATGCTCCAGGCCTTCAACATGGGCCAGCCGCGCCAGGCGCTGACGCGACCACCACCAGCTCATGGCCATTTCAAAAAAGGCGATGCCGGTGGAGGCGAAGTTTTCCTTGAGCAGGCGCTTGCGTTCCTTGGCGGATTTTTCCGGGAAGCACAGCTCCAAGTTGCGCGCGGCGATGCGGCGGCGTTCACCGGCCACGCGATACATGCCCGCGCCCAGCAACCGACCGATGGTCAGCAGGGCGCGGTACGGCAATTGGGTCACCAGCCATAGGAGGCCGAGTCCCAGCCATAACAGCCAAAATCGCGGGTGAAAAAATACAGCTCGAAAACGCGGGCGATCCATTACAGATTCCGGTAAAGACAAGGGCCGCGCATTCTACAACGGTTCGACTCGGCTTGCGGCCAGTGAGTGTTCTCGTTATAAGTCTCGACACTTTTCGTGACAAGCCGCTTTTGCCGACCATGAGCCAAACCGAACCGCTAGACCAAGATCCCGTGTTCCAGTTGAAAGGCAGCATGCTCGCCATCACCGTGCTGGAACTGGC
Source organism: Pseudomonas sp. S4_EA_1b (assembly GCF_016307435.1). Classification (NCBI taxonomy): domain Bacteria; kingdom Pseudomonadati; phylum Pseudomonadota; class Gammaproteobacteria; order Pseudomonadales; family Pseudomonadaceae; genus Pseudomonas; species Pseudomonas sp. S4_EA_1b. The sequence continues at coordinate 68,796 of NZ_JAEILC010000045.1, forward strand.
GCGCAACGACCTCGATGCCCTGGACCGCCAATTGGCCGCCAAGGTCGCCCTGGCCCCGAACTTCTTCAACAACGCCCCGCTGGTGCTGGCTCTGGACAAACTGCCCGCCGGCCAGGGCGCCATCGACCTGCCTGGTCTGATGCGCGTGTGCCGCTCCCATGGCCTGCGCACCCTGGCCATCCGCGCCAGCCGCATCGAAGACATTGCCGCCGCCATCGCCATTGAACTGCCAGTACTGCCGCCGTCCGGCGCGCGCGAACGTCCGTTGGATCCGACGGAAGGCGACGTAAAGAAAAAACCGGAAAAACCGCCCGAGCCGACGATAAAGCCTACAAAGATCATTACCACCCCCGTACGCGGCGGGCAGCAGATTTACGCCCAGGGCGGCGACCTGGTGGTGGTCTCTTCGGTCAGTCCCGGCGCGGAACTTCTGGCCGATGGCAACATCCATGTATACGGCCCGATGCGCGGACGCGCCCTCGCCGGTATCAAGGGTGACACCAAGGCCCGTATTTTTTGCCAGCAATTGACCGCTGAACTTGTGTCCATCGCCGGCCAGTACAAGGTTTCCGAGGATTTGCGCCGCGACCCGCTGTGGGGGGCCGCCGTTCAGGTCAACCTGTCGGGCGATGTGTTGAACATCATTCGGCTTTAACGGATACTGCCGCATTTTCCAAGCATCTCTAGACTCTGATAGCACAGCGAAACCGGCAAGACTTGTGTAGGAATAACTGAAAGCTGGCGTTTCCCTGCGGAAACCACAGCTTTTTCCTACAGTAGCTGTCCGCCTGCAGCGAGTTCCAAGAGATGTTTTTCAGGGGCTGAAAAGTCCTTTTTCCTTAGGGGTGAAACACCTTGGCCAAGATTCTCGTGGTTACATCCGGCAAGGGTGGTGTGGGTAAGACCACCACCAGCGCCGCTATCGGTACCGGTCTCGCACTGCGCGGCCACAAGACAGTCATCGTCGACTTCGACGTGGGTTTGCGTAACCTCGACCTGATCATGGGCTGCGAACGCCGCGTGGTGTACGACTTCGTCAACGTGGTCAACGGCGAAGCCAACTTGCAACAGGCCCTGATCAAGGACAAGCGCCTTGAGAACCTGTACGTACTGGCCGCCAGCCAGACCCGCGACAAAGACGCCCTGACCAAAGAAGGCGTAGGCAAAGTCCTTGCTGAGCTGAAGGAAACCTTCGAATACGTGGTCTGCGATTCCCCAGCGGGTATCGAGACTGGCGCGCACCTGGCCATGTACTTCGCCGACGAAGCCATCGTCGTGACCAACCCGGAAGTCTCCTCGGTACGTGACTCGGACCGCATGCTCGGCCTGCTGGCCAGCAAATCCAAGCGCGCCGAAGAAGGCCAGGACCCGATCAAGGAGCACTTGCTGCTCACCCGCTACAACCCTGAGCGCGTCAGCAACGGCGAAATGCTCGGCGTTGAAGACGTGAAGGAGATCCTGGCGGTGACCCTGCTGGGCGTCATTCCAGAATCCCAGGCGGTGCTCAAAGCCTCCAACCAGGGTGTTCCGGTGATTCTCGACGACCAGAGCGACGCCGGCCAGGCGTACAGCGATGCGGTCGATCGCCTGCTGGGCAAGTCCGTGGAACATCGCTTCCTCGATGTCAAGAAGAAGGGATTCTTCGAGCGTATCTTTGGAGGCAACTAAACAATGAAATTTCTCGACTTCTTTCGCGCCAACAAAAAGCCAAGCACCGCGTCGGTCGCGAAAGAGCGTCTACAGATCATCGTGGCGCACGAACGCGGCCAACGCAGCACCCCGGATTACCTGCCAGCCTTGCAGAAGGAACTGGTCGAAGTGATCCGCAAGTACGTCAATATCGGCAACGATGACGTGCATGTCGCCCTGGAAAATGACGGCAGCTGCTCGATTCTGGAACTCAATATCACCCTGCCCGATCGTTGATCGAACGGGCGGTCGCCACGGCGGCTGGGGCGTGCGGCTCCCTTTACGGGAAGCGGACGGCCCAGCCGCCGTTGGCGTTTGTTACGAGGCTGTTTAATGCCGTTGTCCAACATTCATATCCTCTACCAGGACGACGCGGTCCTGGTGGTGAACAAGCCGACCCTGCTGCTCTCGGTGCCTGGCCGCGCCGATGACAACAAGGACTGCCTGATCACGCGCCTGCAGGAAAACGGCTACCCCGAAGCACGCATCGTCCACCGGTTGGACTGGGAAACCTCGGGCATCATCCTGCTGGCCCGCGACGCCGATACTCACCGCGAGCTGTCCCGTCAATTTCACGACCGTGAAACCGAAAAGGCCTACACCGCCCTGGCCTGGGGCCAACCGGCACTGGACAGCGGCAGCATCGACCTGCCCTTGCGCTACGACCCACCCACCAAGCCCCGGCATGTGGTGGACCACGAATTCGGCAAGCATGCACTGACCTTCTGGAAGGTGCTGGAGCGCTGTGGCGATTGGTGTCGCGTTGAGCTGACGCCGATCACCGGGCGTTCGCACCAATTGCGTGTGCATATGCTATCCATCGGCCACCCTCTGTTGGGGGATGGCCTGTACGCCCACGAACAAGCCCTGGCTGCGTGGCCGCGCCTGTGCCTGCACGCGAGCATGCTCAGCTTTACCCATCCGCAAAGCGGCGAGCGCTTACGCTTCGAGTGCCCTGCACCCTTTTAAGTGGTCAACACAGGCAAATGTGGGAGTGGGCTTGCCCCCGATGACGGCGTATCAGTGACAGCTGTACTGACTGACACACTGCAATCGGGGGCAAGCCGTCTCCCACATTTGTTATGTGCACTTGCCGTCATCGAACGGTAAACTCCGCGCATTGCTGTCTGGAGCTATTTATGCGCGAAGCGTTGAATCAAGGCCTGATCGACTTTCTCAAGGCCTCCCCTACTCCTTTTCATGCCACCGCCGCCTTGGCCCAGCGCCTGGAAGCGGCCGGTTACCAGCGTCTCGACGAGCGCGAAACGTGGGCCACCGAAGCCAACGGGCGCTACTACGTTACCCGTAACGACTCCTCGATCATCGCCTTCAAGCTCGGCCGCCAGTCGCCGCTGCAGGGCGGCATTCGCCTGGTCGGCGCCCATACCGACAGCCCGTGCCTGCGGGTCAAGCCGCAGCCGGAGTTGCAGCGCCAGGGCTTCTGGCAGTTGGGCGTGGAAGTCTACGGCGGTGCGTTGCTGGCGCCGTGGTTCGACCGCGACCTGTCCCTGGCCGGCCGCGTGACTTTCCGCCGCGACGGCAAGGTAGAAAGCCAATTGATCGACTTCAAGCTGCCGATCGCAATCATCCCCAACCTGGCCATTCACCTGAACCGTGAAGCCAACCAAGGCTGGGCGATCAATGCCCAGACCGAATTGCCGCCGATCCTGGCGCAGTTTGCCGGTGACGAGCGTGTGGATTTCCGCGCCGTACTCACCGACCAACTGGCCCGCGAGCATGGGCTCAATGCCGACGTGGTGCTCGACTACGAGTTGAGCTTCTACGACACCCAAAGCGCTGCGGTGATCGGCCTCAACGGCGACTTTATTGCCGGTGCGCGCCTGGACAACCTACTGTCGTGCTACGCCGGCCTGCAAGCCTTGCTCACCAGCGACAGCGACGAAACCTGCGTGCTGGTATGCAACGACCATGAAGAAGTCGGTTCCTGCTCGGCCTGCGGCGCCGACGGCCCGATGCTGGAACAGACCCTGCGTCGCCTGTTGCCTGAAGGTGATGAATTCGTACGGACCATCCAGAAATCCCTGCTGGTATCTGCGGACAACGCCCACGGCGTGCATCCGAATTACGCCGACAAGCACGACGCCAACCACGGCCCCAAGCTCAATGCCGGCCCGGTGATCAAGGTCAACAGCAACCAGCGCTACGCCACCAACAGCGAAACCGCCGGGTTCTTCCGCCATCTGTGCATGGCCCAGGAAGTACCGGTGCAGAGCTTCGTGGTGCGCAGCGACATGGGCTGCGGCTCGACCATCGGCCCGATTACCGCCAGCCACCTGGGTGTGCGCACCGTGGATATCGGTTTGCCGACATTTGCCATGCACTCGATCCGCGAACTGTGCGGCAGCCATGACTTGGCGCATTTGGTGAAGGTGCTGGGCGCGTTCTACGCCAGCCACGACCTGCCCTGATCAATGAGGGAGGGGGCAGCCCCTCCCTCATTGGGTTTTGCCTAAAGCTGATCTGCATCATCTGCACTTTCTGCAATCCGACCTAGACTGGTCGATATTCCCCGTCAGACAAGGCCGTCGTTCCATGATTTCCATGTCCTCGTTCCACGCCATGCTTATCCCTATCCTGATCGGCATGATCATGCTGGCAGTGGGTTTCAACTTTCGCGACAAGCCCCTGGGCGTGTTCGGCATGTGGGTCGGCATGCTGCTGATCCTGGGCACCGTGGTGTACAAAATCCTCGCCAAACTGGCTGAATAAGAATTGCACTCGCATCTGGCATAGCGCCCTCGTACACTCGGTCAATTCGTCGTCTCCAAGGTTGACCGCCTCGTGCTTTCCCGTCTGTTTGCCCTGCCCTGTTCCCTGTTGCTTGCCCTGCTTATCCTGCTGCCGACCACGCCTGCCCACGCAGCGGGCCTGCCGGGGTTGCTCAACGGCGGCAATAAAGCCCAACCCCAGGCCGAAGTACCGCTGGGGCAGTCGTTGGACGAGGTGATCAAAACCCTGGAGAACGACCAGCAGCGCACCCAATTGCTCAGTGACCTGAAGAAACTGCGCGCCGCCACGCAAAAGGCTCAGCCGGCCGCCGAGCAAGGCGTACTCGGCTTGATCGGCAGCACCTTGTCAGGCCTGGAACAGCAATTTTCCGGCAGCGACAGCCCACTGGGGCGTTGGTCCGATGAAGTCGATCAGGCCAAGGACGAACTTGAAGCCCTGATGCTGCCGGCCAGCGAATGGCTACCGATCATTTTCGGCTTTGCCTTGATTCTGGCGGTGTGGAGCCTGCTCGCTGCCGCGCTGATCTGGCTCAGCCACCGCGTGCGCGAGCGCTTCGGCCTGCCCGAAGAATTGCCGCAGCACCCACGCACCTGGGACATGCTGCGCTTTGCCCTGCGCAAACTCGGGCCGTGGCTGATCGCGCTGGTGATCACCGTGTACCTGAGCTACGCCCTGCCCTCGTCCCTGGGCAAATCCCTGGCGATGGTGCTGGCCTATGCGCTGGTGGTGGGCACCTGTTTTTCCGCAATCTGTGTGATTGCGTTCTCCCTGCTCGACGGCCCGCATCGCCATCGTGCGCTGTACATCCTGCGCCATCAGGCCTTTCGTCCGTTGTGGCTGATCGGCAGTTTCGCCGCCTTCGGCGAAGCCCTGAGCGACCCGCGTCTAGTGCAATCCCTAGGGCAGCACTTGGCTCACACCGCCGCGACCGTGGCCAATGTGATGGCGGCGTTGTCCACCGGGGTGTTTATCCTGCGTTTTCGTCGGCCGATCGCGCATCTGATCCGCAACCAGCCACTGTCGCGCCGCCTCACACGGCGCACCCTCAGCGACACGCTGTCGATCATCGGCACGTTCTGGTACTTGCCGGCGCTGTTGCTGGTGGGCATCTCGCTGTTCGCCACGTTTCTGTCGGCCGGCGACACCAGCACCGCCCTGCGCCAGTCGCTGCTGTGCACGGTGCTGCTGGTGTTGTGCATGGTGATCAACGGCCTGGTACGCCGCCATTCGCTCAAGCCCCAGCGCGGGCACAAGCGCCATGCGCTGTATTCCGAGCGCCTGAAGAGTTTTTTCTACACCCTCGCCCACTTGCTGGTATGGCTGGCGTTTATCGAACTGGGTCTGCGGGTCTGGGGCCTGTCGTTGATTCGCTTTACCGAAGGCGACGGCCATGAAATCAGCGTCAAGCTGTTCGGCCTGGGCGGCACGCTGCTGTTTGCCTGGCTGATCTGGATTCTCAGCGACACCGCGATCCACCACGCCTTGACCCGCTCGCGCAAAGGCCTGGCCAACGCCCGCGCGCAGACCATGATGCCGTTGATCCGCAACGTGCTATTCGTGACCATTTTCATCATCGCCGCCATCGTCGCCCTGGCGAATATGGGCATGAACGTCACGCCGCTGCTGGCCGGTGCCGGTGTGATCGGCCTGGCCATCGGCTTCGGTGCGCAATCGCTGGTGGCGGACCTGATCACCGGCCTTTTCATCATCATCGAGGACTCCCTGGCCATCGACGACTACGTGGACGTCGGCGGCCACCTGGGCACGGTCGAGGGCCTGACCATCCGCACCGTGCGCCTGCGCGACATCGACGGCATCGTGCACACCATTCCGTTCAGCGAAATCAAGAGCATCAAGAACTACTCGCGGGAGTTCGGCTACGCGATCTTCCGCGTGGCGATCCCTTACAACATGGACATCGACGACGCGATCAAGCTGATCCGCGACGTGGGCCAGAAAATCCGCAACGACCCGATGCAGCGTCGCAATATCTGGTCGCCGCTGGAGATTCAGGGGGTGGAGAGCTTCGAGTCCGGCAGCGCAATCCTGCGCGCCCGGTTCAAGACCGCGCCGATCAAACAGTGGGAAGTGTCGCGGGCGTTCAACCTGTCGCTCAAGCGTCAACTGGATGAAGCTGGCCTGGACCTGGCCACGCCGCGCTTGAGCGTGCAGGTGGTGACGGCGGCGTCAGGGCAGGAAAAAGACAAGAGCGTCTAACTCCCGATCCCATGGCGGGATCGGGAGGCGAGAGAGGTCAACCGGCCAGTGCCGCGCCATCCATCTTCTGGCGCAGGCTCAACGGGCGCATGTCGGTCCAGACTTCTTCGATGTAGGCCAGGCATTCTTTCTTGAAACCGCTCTTGCCCACGGTACGCCAGCCGTCCGGCACGGCCTTGTAATCGGGCCAGATGGAATACTGTTCTTCATGGTTGACCACTACCTGAAACAGGATGTCGTCGCGGTCAAATACTGAGGTCATTGCTGTTCTCCGTCGTTCAAAGGCTGGGCTGCGCACCACGCGCAGCATCGATATCTGTAGAAACGTAGCGGGCGCGCAAAAAATTAGAGACTGGCGACGGCTGCCGCCAGGGCGCGACCGAAAATATCGGCTACTTGGTCGATTTCGCCGGCGGTGATTACCAGCGGCGGCAAGAAGCGCACCACGCTGGCGTGGCGACCGCCCAGTTCCAGGATCAAGCCGCGCTTGAGGCATTCGCGCTGCACCAACGGCGCCAACTGGCGATGCACCGGGGGGTGGCCCTGGCTGTCGAGCGCGCCGTGGGGGTCTACCAGCTCAACGCCGAGCATCAACCCACGCCCACGGATATCCCCCAGGTGTGGGTAGTCGCGCTGCAACAGGCGCAGGTGTTCACCCAGGCGCTCGCCCATCGCCGCTGCGTGACCCGGCAAATCGTGGGCCTTGAGGTAGCGCATTACCGCCGAGCCCGCCGCCATTGCCATCTGGTTGCCACGAAACGTGCCGGCATGGGCGCCCGGCAGCCAGGTGTCGAGCCAGTCGCGGTACACCACCACCGCTAACGGCAGGCTGCCGCCGATGGCCTTGGATAGCACCACCACGTCCGGGATGATGCCGGCGTGTTCAAACGCAAACATCTTGCCGGTGCGACCGAAGCCGCTCTGGATCTCATCGACGATCAATGCCACGCCCGCCTGTTGGGTGATACGCCGCAGGCCTCGCAGCCAATCGAGGTCGGCCGGAATCACGCCGCCCTCGCCTTGCACCACTTCCACAATCACCGCCGCCGGCAGCAGCACGCCGGCTTCGGGATCGTTGAGCAGGTTTTCCAGGTAATGCAGGTTGACCCGCACGCCCTCCGCGCCGCCCAGGCCGAACGGGCAGCGGTAGTCATAGGGGAACGGCAGGAATTGCACGCCATTGCCGAGCAGGGCACCCAACGGTTTCTTCGGCCCCAGGCTGCCCATCAGGCTCAACGCGCCTTGGCTCATGCCGTGGTAACCGCCCTGGAACGACAACACCGTGCTGCGCCCAGTGGCGGTGCGCACCAGTTTCAGCGCGGCTTCCACCGCATCGGTGCCGGTGGGGCCGCAGAACTGGATCTTGGCTTCCTGCGCCAGCTCAGCCGGCAGCAGGCCGAACAAGTCCTGCACAAACTGATCCTTGACCGGCGTGGTCAGGTCGAGGGTGTGTAGCGGCAGTTCATCGCTCAGCACCTGCTGGATGGCGTCGATCACCACGGGGTGGTTATGCCCCAGCGCCAGCGTACCGGCGCCGGCCAGGCAATCGATAAAGCGTCGGCCCTCCACGTCCTCCACGTAAATGCCCTTGGCCCGCTTCAGCGCCAGGGGGATACGCCGCGGATAACTGCGCGCATTGGACTCCTGCTGACGCTGACGGGCCAGCAGCGGGGTTTCGTCGAACTGATAAAGCGTTTCATGCACTTGGGTATCTTCAATACGGCTGATAGCGACTGACATCTCTCGATCCCTCAATACGCGGATGATGGTGACCAAACTGCCGATCCGTTGGCGTCTGGCCCAAGGGCATGCGCACGGATTTCCTGTTCTGGAAACGCACCAGCGAGAAGAGGATTTAGGCGGCAGTGATGATTGCCCCTGATAGCGGGGAATCAATCGGCAACTCTATTGGCTGATCCAGTGCCATCGGGGGCAAGCCCCCTCCCACATTGGGATGACCTTTGTTTTCGAAATGGAGCAATGGGTCGGTTAAAGTGAAATCGGTCAAAACTGTGGGAGGGGGCTTGCCCTGCGCCGGGCTTCAGAGCCCGCGGTATTTTTCATTCAAGGCATACAGAATCGCGCAGGTCTCGGCATCCAGCACGCCACGGTAGTCCCGTGGCCGAAAGTGCATCTGAAAGGCCCGTGTCCGCGATTCGAACGCCTGGCGGTTCTGCGCCGGCTTATAGCCGTAGCGCTGGAACGCACGCTCCACCTCTACCTCAGGGGGTAAGCCGACGCAGAAGCGGCGTTGATACATGGCCCGGGTCGACTCGTCGAACCAGGCGCCCAGGCCCGCCTCGGACAAGCGCTGCCACGGCAGTCGCGGCCCTGGATCGCTTTTGCGCCAGTAGGCGACGTCGCTATGGCCGAGGATGTCCGTCGGTTCGATCTGCGGATAACGCCCCAGCACATCATGCAGCAGCGCAGTCAGCGCCTCGATCTGTGCTTCGGCAAACCCGGGAAAAACAAACACACCCGCCTCATCCCGCGCCAGGTTGACGATCTCGATGCCAATCGACCGTGCATTGAGGTTGTCGCGCCCACCCCATTGGCTGGCCCCGGCGTGCCAGGCGCACTGACGTTCGTCCACCAGGCGGAACACGCGCAGTTCCTCGTACCCGGCGGCGCGGTAGCCGGGGTCGTTGGGGTCGGGCAACAGGTAGTGGGCACTCACGGCAGCCTGGGTCAGGGTGCGCAGAGACGCGGCAAACGGCGCCGCGGTGTAATGCAGGATCACCTGCCGCACGGGCTCGCCGTTACGTTCGTTGCAGCCCGTGGCGGAAAAACTGGTGTCGATGACCAACATAAGAAGCATCCTTTTCAATTCAGGCCGAGTCTTTCGGCCCGTTCAAGCGCAAAAAAATTACCGCCATCCTGAAGCCTTCCACTTCAAGCGGGCGGTAACTATTTGGCACCGGAAAGAAAAGGGATCAGCGTCGCAGCGGCATGCCCAGCTCCACTCGCAGGCCATCGGGCTGGCTGTCGAAGTTCAGTGAGCAACCACAGCGCTGCACGATCGCCTGCACAATCGCCAGGCCCAGGCCACAGCCTTCGCTGCTGCCGTTGCGCCAGAAACGCTGGGTGAGGTATTGCAGGTCTTCGCTGGAGATCTGCTCGCCATGGTCACGCACGCGGAACACTACCTTGTCGGCGTCGTTGAACAGGCTCAGTTCCACGCGGGTGTGGGCTGGTGTGTGGCGCAGGGCGTTGTCCAGCAAGTTGCGCAGCGCGGCCACGGCCAGGCCCACCGGCATGTCCACCGGGGCGCCGCAGAGGTTGTCCGACAGGATCAGATCAATGCGCCCGTTGTCGCCGGCGCTGGCGTCCTGAATTGCCAGGCGCGCGACCTCTTCGGCGCTGGACTGCAAACCATCGTCAAACGACAGGCTGCCTTCCACCCGCGCCAGCAACAGCAATTGTTCCAGGGTGCGGTGCAGGCGGTCGGCGCCCTCCTCGGCATGGGCCAGGGACTGGTCGCGTGCGGCGCCGTCGGTCATGCGTGCCACTTGCAGGTGGGTCTTGATCGCCGTCAGCGGGCTGCGCAGTTCATGGGCCGCATCGCCGGTGAGGCGGCGTTCGCGCTCGATGGTCTTGGCGATGCGCTGCAACAGTTGGTTCTGGGTGTCGAGCAGCGGCTTGAGTTCGCTGGGCAGCGGGTGGATTTGCAGCGGTTCGAGGGAATCGGCGCTGCGCCGCATCAGCGCATCACGCATGCGGTTAAGCGGCAGCAGGCTCTGGCCGATGCCCAGCCACAGCAGGCACAGACAGCCCAGCATCGCCACGCCCACCGGCACCGACGCCGCCAGCAGGATCGACAGGTTCAACGCCTCGCGCTCCACCTGACGGTCAGCGGTGGTGATCAGCAGGTCGCCACGGGACAAGGTAAAGCTGCGCCAACCCACGCCGTCGATAACCTGATCGCGAAAGCCGCTTTTGCGCGACTCCAGCCCTTCATCCGGGGTGGTGTGGCTGCGCGCGAGAATTTCCCCACGCAGGGAGCTGACCTGGCAGGCCATGCCGCCCGGCACATTGAGTTGTTCGGCACTGAAATGCGCACCGCCGCTGACGCTGGCCAGGCCCGGCATCTGCTCGGTCAGCCCGGCCACCATGCGCGCCGACGCCACCAGGCGCTGGTCGAGGGAAAACATCATCTGGTTGCGCAGGTCATTGAGCATCCAGGCTGCCGCCAGGGCCCAGATCAACACGAACGCGGCGCCCAACTTGAAGGTCAGGCGCAGGCGCAGGCTCTTCACGACGCGTTCTCTCCCCCGTCCGCCGGCCCCAGGCGGTAGCCCAGGCCGCGCACGGTCTCGACGATGCCGTTGCCCAATTTGCGCCGCAGGTGGTGGATATGCACGTTGAGGGCGTTGCTTTCCAACTCGTCATTGAAGCCGTAGACGCTGTCCTTGAGCTGCTCGCTGGACAGCACACGGCCCTTGTTGTGCAGCAACGCTTGCAGCAACGCCTGTTCCCGGCGCGACAGGTCCACCGGCTGACCGCTCAGGAAGGTTTCGCGGCTGCTGGGGTCGTAGGTCAGGCGGCCGTGTTCGATCAGGTTGACGCTGCGCCCGGCCACCCGCCGCAGCAGGGTTTGCAGACGCGCGGCCAATTCGCGCAGGTCAAAGGGCTTGAGCAGGTAGTCGTCGGCCCCGGCCTGCAGGCCGTCGACGCGGTTGGTCACCGAATCCCGCGCGGTGAGGATCAGCACCGGAATCTCCAGGCCCTGGCTGCGCTGTTGCTGCAACAGCTTAAGGCCGTCTTCGTCGGGCAGGCCGAGGTCGAGCACCATGATGTCGAAGGTCGCGGCCTTGAGCATCGCGCGCGCGGCCGCTGCCGTGGCCACGCGCTCGACCGTAAAGCCTTGGGCGGTGAGGCCGGCCACGATGCCGCTGGCGATCAGTTCGTCGTCTTCGCAGACCAATACGTGCATGGAGAACCCTTCGTCAAAGATGGGGGAGATTAAAGAACCAACCGATTAAGCGCGGATTATGCCGTGAAAAGATGCACCCTCAGATATTCCCTACACTTTAGAATAGCGCCCGGTTAATCATCGGTTAATCAACGCCACACATTGTGTGCCTCACTTGTATCGAACTAAGGCTTGACCATGCGGCTTCTGTTGACCTTTCTACTGGTGATGTTCGCCGGGTTCGCCCAGGCCGCGCCGGGTAACCCCTTCGACACCAAACCCGAGTTCCTCCCGGTGGGCAAGGCCTTCACCTTTACTTCCGAGCGCCTTGAAAGTGGCGAGACCCAGTTGTATTGGCAGATTGCCGACGGCTACTACCTGTACCAGCAACGCATGAAGTTCGACGGCCTCGCCGAAAAGCCCGTGCTGCCCCAGGGCGAAGCCCATAGCGATGAATTCTTCGGCGAGCAGCAGGTGTATCGCCAGGGCCTGGAAGTCAAGCTGCCGGCGGGCACCACCGGCCAGGTCAAGCTGGGCTGGCAGGGCTGCGCCGACGCCGGCCTGTGCTACCCGCCGCAATCGATCACCGTGAACCTGGGCGGCAACCCGGCGGTAGCCGCCACTGCGCAGGCGCAGGATCAAAGCCTGGCCAGCGGCCTGCAACAACGCAGCCTGGGTTGGAGCCTGCTGGTGTTCTTTGGCCTGGGCCTGCTGCTGGCGTTCGCACCCTGCTCGTTGCCGATGCTGCCGATTCTCGCCGGCCTGGTGGTCGGCAGCGGCGCCAGTCCGCGTCGCGGCTTTGCCCTGGCCGGCAGCTATGTGGTGTGCATGGCGCTGGTGTATGCCGCGCTGGGCGTGCTGGCCGCCCTGCTCGGCGCCAACCTCGCGGCGCTGCTGCAAACCCCCTGGATCCTCGGCAGTTTCGCGGCATTGTTCGTGATCCTGGCCCTGCCGATGTTCGGCTTCTTCGAGCTGCAACTGCCAGTGGCCCTGCGGGATCGTTTGGATAACGTCAGCCGCAACCAGAGCGGCGGTAGCCTGGTCGGCGCGGGCGTGCTCGGCGCATTGTCCGGCCTGCTGGTGGGGCCATGCATGACCGCGCCCCTGGCCGGCGCGCTGTTGTACATCGCCCAGAGCGGCAATGCGCTGCACGGTGGGTTGATCCTGTTCGCCATGGGCATCGGTATCGGCGTCCCGCTGTTGCTGTTGGTGACCGTGGGCAATCGCTTCCTGCCCAAGCCGGGCACCTGGATGAACGTGCTCAAGGGGGTATTCGGCTTCCTGTTCCTGGGCACTGCCGTGCTGATGATTCGCCCGGTGGTGGATGAAAGCCTGTGGCTCGCCCTGTGGGGCGCGCTGGCGATGGCCATGGCCTATTGCGGCTGGCGCCTGGCCCAGGATTTCGGGCGGGTGGCCATGCTGTTCGGCGCCGGTTCCGTGGTGCTGGGCCTGTGGGGCGCGCTGATGCTGGTGGGCGCCGCCGGTGGCAGCGACGAACCGTGGCAGCCGTTGAAGGTGTACAACGGCTCGAGTAGCGCAGCCGCGCCGACGGCCCACGACGCCTTCCTGACCCTCAACGACCCAGCCGCGCTGCAAAGCCAACTCGACAGTGCCAAGGCCCAGGGCCAATGGGTGCTGGTGGATTACTACGCCGACTGGTGCGTGTCGTGCAAGATCATGGAGAAACAGGTGTTCGGCCGCCCCGAAGTCCTCGCCGCCCTCAAAGATGTGCGCCTGTTGCGCCTGGACGTCACCGCCGACAACCCCGCCAGCCGCGAACTGCTGGGCCGCTACCAGGTGCCAGGGCCGCCGAGTTTCGTGTGGATCGGCCCGGACGGCCAGGAACGCCGCGCCCACCGCATTACCGGTGAAGTCGACGCGATGACCTTCCTGCAACGCTGGACCCAAGCCCGGGACGCCCTCTGATGCTGACCCTGACCATCGGCACCTTCGCCATCGCCCTGAATCACATCCTGCTGATCGGCGCGCTGATTCTCGCCACCCTGGTGGGTTGGCGCGTGGCCAAGCGTGGCGGTGAAAACCCGGAGTCGGTGCTGTTCAGCCTGTTTCTACTAGGCATGCTCACCGCGCGCATCAGTTTCGTGCTGATGTACTGGAGCTACTACCGCAACGACCCACTGCAAATGGTCGACCTGCGCGACGGCGGTTTCCTGGCTTGGCCGGGCGTGGTCGCACTGATCCTCGGCGCCCTGCTCTACGGTTGGCGCCGCCCGGCGCTGCGCAAGCCGCTGAGCGCCGGCGTCATCACCGGCCTGCTGTTCTGGGGCATGACCAGCCTCTCATTGAGCGTGTATGAAAAAGGCACGCGCCTGCCGGACATCACCTTGCGCAATGCCAATGGCGACGTAGTGCAACTGGTCGACTACCAGGGCGGGCCGCTGGTGATCAATCTGTGGGCCACCTGGTGCCCGCCGTGCCGGCGCGAAATGCCGGTGCTGGAAAGCGCCCAACGCATGCGCCCCGACGTGACCTTCCTGTTCGTCAACCAGGCCGAAAGCATGCAAAGCGTCAGTACCTTCCTAGCCACCCAGGGCCTGACCCTGGACAACGTCTTGTTCGACGCCAGTGGCCGCCTCGGCCAGGCCGTTGGCTCCATGGCCCTGCCGACCACGCTGTTCTATACACCCGACGGACGCTTGATCAACAGCCATTTGGGCGAGTTGTCCCAGGCCAGCCTGGCCCGTGCCATGGAGCCCTTCGACACCGTCCCCACCGCCACAAGGAAACCGACATGCCCCGCCTCCGCCACCTGCTGACCCTGCTGCCGCTGACGCTGGCGGCCTCCCTGGCCCAAGCCGAAGACTGGCCAGCGCCGATCAAGCAGATCGAAGCCAAGGGCGCCAAGATCATCGGCAAATTCGACGCCCCCAGCGGCCTCACCGGCTACGCCGCGCAATACCAGAACCGTGGCATGGCGCTGTATCTCACCGCCGATGGCAAACACGTAATCGCCGGCAGCCTCTACGACGCCCAGGGCAACGACCTGAGCAACGCGCCCTTGGAAAAACTGGTGTATGCGCCGATGGCCAAGGAAGTCTGGGCCAAGATGGAACACAGCAGCTGGATCCAGGACGGCGACGTTAAGGCACCGCGCATCGTCTACCTGTTCAGCGACCCCAACTGCCCTTACTGCAACATGTTCTGGGAACAGGCGCGACCCTGGGTGAAGGCCGGCAAGGTGCAACTGCGCCACATCATGGTCGGCATCATCCGCGAAGACAGCCCCGGCAAATCCGCCGCGCTGCTGGCCGCCAAAGACCCGCAAAAAGCCTTGGAAGAACACGAAGCCGCCGGCAAAGGCAGCAAGTTGCAGGCGCTGGCCAAGATCCCGGCGGATATCGAAGCAAAGCTCGATGCCAATATGAAGTTGATGGACGAGCTGGAACTGTCGGCTACACCGGCGATTTTCTATCTGGATGACAAGGGCGGGTTGCAGCAACAGCAAGGTGCGCCGTCGCCGGATAAGTTGGTGAAGATACTTGGGCCAAAATAAACGCTGGCTGGACTGACGTTATCGGGGGCAAGCCCCGATAACGCCCTCACAGACAGCGAAGATCAAAGCCCTTCCAACTCCGCCATCAAATCACTCAACCGATCCACCTTCTCCACGCTGATCTCACTGCCCGCCAACCCGTCGATGTACTCGGCCAGTTCCGCCACGCTGCTGCACTCGAACATCGCGCGCAGCGGTACGTCCCGTTGCAGGGTTTTCTGCACACGCGAGGCAATCTGTGTGGCCAGCAGTGAATGCCCGCCAAGCTCGAAGAAGTTGTCCTGCACACCGACCCGCTCGACTTTGAGCACTTCGGCCCAGATGACGGCCAGGGTGGTTTCCAGTTCGTTGCGTGGCGCCAGGTAATCCTGGCGATGCAACTGGCCGATTTCCAGGACCGGTAGAGCGTTGCGGTCGAGTTTGCCGTTGGCGTTGAGCGGCAGGCGTTCAAGCCATAGCCAATGCAGCGGCACCATGTACTCCGGCAGTTCGGCGCGCAGGCGCTGTTTGATACGGTCCAGACGTTCGCTGGGGTCGAGCGCGCCATCGGCCGCCACCAGGTAGCCCACCAAGTGTTTGCCGTTGACGCCGTCCTGCACGCCGACGGCGGCATCGCGCAGGTCGGCTTGTTCGTGCAGACGCGCTTCGATTTCCCCCAGCTCGATCCGGTAGCCGCGAATCTTCACCTGATGGTCGATCCGACCGACATATTCCAACACCCCATCGCTGCGCCGCCGCGCCAGGTCGCCGGTGCGGTACAGGCGTTCGCCCGGCGCGCCGAACGGGTCGGGCACAAAGACCGGCGCAGTACGCAACGGGTCGCCAACATAGCCGCGCCCGACTCCGGTGCCCGCCACGCACAATTCGCCGACGGCGCCTTGGGGCACCAACTCCAGTGCGCCATCAAGCAGGTACAGGCGGTTGTTGTCGGTGGGTGTGCCAATCGGCAGATAAGTGCCACGGGTCGAGGCCAGGTCGACTCGGAAGAACGCCACGTCATCGGAACATTCCGCCGGGCCGTACGCATTCACCAGGCCGATCTCGGGGTAGCGTTGCAGCCACTGGTGCGCCAGTTCAGGCGGCATCGCCTCGCCGGTCGGCAGCATCCAGCGCAGGCCGTCCAGGTGCAGGCGCTCCTGGGCGAGCATGCCCTGAATCAACGACGGCACGCTCTCCAGCACGCTGATGCCCTGGGCCTGCACATGGGCCAGCAAACCTTGCGGGTCGTGGGCGATGCTGTTCGGCACGATGTCCACCCGCGCGCCAAACAACGGCGCGGCGAGGAATTGCCACACGGAAATATCGAAACTCTGGGAGGCGGTTTGCGCGATCACATCCGCTGCGGTCAGGTCCAGGTACGGCACTTTGCTCAACTGGTTATTGAGCATGCCGCGCTGTTGCACCATCACGCCTTTGGGCAGGCCGGTGGAGCCGGAGGTGTAGATCATATAGGCGAGGTTGTCGGGGCCACTGTAGACACCCGGGTTCTCACCACGGGCCGGCACTTCGTCCCATACCAGCAACTGGCAGTCGATGCCGTCCAACAACGCGATGGCCTGTTCGCGACACGCCTCGCTGCACACCAGCAGCGGCGTACGGCTCAGCTCGATAAGGCGGCGCAGACGCTGGCTCGGCAAGCCCGGATCCAGCGGCAAGTAGCCGGCCCCGGCCTTGAAGCTGCCGATGATCATGCCCAGCAATTCCAAGTCGCGTTCGGCCAGCAACGCCACCGGTTGATCCAGGCCGACACCCGCCGCGATGAGTGCGTGCCCCAGGCCATTGCTGCGGCGATTCAGTTCCTCGTAGCTCCAGTGCCGATCCAGGCAACTGGCGGCGATACGCTGTGGATGCGCGGCTACCTGGGCTTCGAACAGCTCCACATAGCTGCGCTCCAGTGGGTAGGCGTGTTCGCTCTGGTTGCAGCCGTGCACCAGGAAATCGCGCTCCTGTTCGCCCATCAGCGGCAAGTCGGCCATGTCGCCATGGAAGCCCTGCACCAGCGCCAGCAGCAGGCGTTTGAACTCGGCAAGTAAACCTTGCACGGTGCTTTCGTCGAAATAGCGTTGGTCGTAGGACAGGTGCAAGCCCAGGTCATCGCCCGGATAGCACACGGCCGTCAGCGGGAAATTGGTGTGGGTGCGCCCGGAATCCGAGGTGGCGTTCAGACTATGGGCGCGGTCCAGTACCGTGGTGTCCACCGGGGCGTTTTCGAACACGAACAGGCTGTCGAACAACGGCTGGCCCTTGGGCAGTTCGCTGTGTTCCTGGATAGTCACCAGCGGCAGGTATTCGTACTCGCGCAATTGCATATTGCTGTCGAGCAGGCCGTTCAACCACTGCCGCACGCTGCAGGGCTGGCCGTCCTCGGGCAGTTGCACCCGCAGGGCGATGCTGTTGATAAACAGACCGACCGTGTGTTGCATCTCGGGCATGTCCACCGGACGACCGGCCACGGTCACGCCAAACACCACGTCACGGTCTCCGCTCACCCGACGCAGCACCAGCGCCCAGGCCGCCTGGGCGAAAGTGTTGACGGTCAGTTGATGGGCCTGGGCCAATTCACGCAGCTGTGCGCCGTCGTGCGCATCGAGGCGGGTGTAGCAGTCGCCCACCACCATGCCGCCGCTGTGGCCGGCGTGTTCGCGCAGGAATGGGCGGTCGCTGGGGATCGGCGTGGTGCGTTCGAAGCCTTTCAGGTTCTGTTGCCACCACTGGCGCGCTTCGCTCAGGTTGCGGCGTTGCAGCCAGGCGATGTAGTCGCGATAGCGCGGCGGCGTGGCCAGCTGCGCGTCGCGGCCTTCACCCAGCGCCAGGTAGATTTCGAAGAAGTCGTTCATCAGCAACGAACGGCACCAGGCATCGATCAGGATGTGGTGGTTGCTCATCATGAACCAGTAGCGCGCCTCGCCCACGCGAATCAGCCGCAGGTGGAACGGAGCCTGGTTAAGCAGATCGAAACCGGCCTCGCGCTCGGCCTTGAGCAGCGCTTGCAGGCGCGGCTCATGCTCGGCCTCCGGCGCGTGGCGCCAGTCCAGGTACTCGATGGGGGTGCTACCCGGTGCGTGGATCACTTGCAGCATGTCTTCGCCGACGTTCCAGCAGAACGACGCGCGCAAGGCTTCGTGACGGGCGATCACCGCTTGCCAGGCCTGGGCGAAACGCTCGGGGTCCAGCTCGCTATTGATGCGGTAGCGATCCTGCATGTAGTACAGGCCAGTGCCCGGTTCCAACAAGGTGTGCAGCAGCAAACCTTCCTGCATCGGGGTCAGCGGGTAGACATCTTCGATCACATGGGCGGGCACCGGCAGGCTGTCCAGTTGTGCCTGAGTCAGACGCGCCAGAGGGAAGTCCGACGGAGTCAGGCCACCGGCCTGGTCGCTGAGGCAGTGTTCGATCAGGCTGTGCAACTCGGCCAGGTAAGCCTCGGCCAATGCGCCGATGGTGCGCGCATCATAGCGTTCGCGGCTGAAGGTCCAGCGCAGCAGCAATTCACCGCCGTAGACCTGGCTGTCCACGCTCAAAGCATTGGGCAGCGGCGCGTCCGGGTCATGGGCCTGGCCGGCCGGCTCATCCAGCGGATGGAACAGCGCATCGGCGCCGAAGCTCTGGTCGAACTGGCCAAGGTAATTGAAGGTGATTTCGGCGCTCGGCAGCGTCGCCATCTGCTGCTTGCAACCGGCGTCCGCCAGGTAGCGCAGCACGCCATAGCCCAGGCCCTTGTGGGGCACCGCGCGCAGCTGTTCCTTGATCGCCTTGATCGAATCGCCCTGCCCGTCTTGGGGCGTGAGGCGCAGCGGGTACGCGCTGGTGAACCAGCCGACGCTGCGGGTCAGGTCGATATCGTCGAACAGCGGTTCGCGGCCGTGGCCTTCCAATTGGATCAACGCCGAGGCGTGGCCGCTCCAGCGGCACAGTACGCGGGCCAGGGCGGTCAGCAGCAGGTCATTGACCTGGGTGCGGTATGCGCTGGGCGCCTGTTGCAGCAACTGGCGGGTGCGCTCGGCGTCCAGGCGCAAGCTGACGCTGTCGGCATCGCGATTGCGCAGCGCGCCATGGGCACGGTCCACCGGCAACGCCACGTCAGGCCCGGCCAACTGCGCTTGCCATACGGCCAGTTCTTCGCGCAGGGATTCGCTGCCGGCATACGCCTGCAGGCGCGCGGCCCAGTCACGCAGCGCGCTGGTCTTGGCCGGCAGGCTGACCGACTGGCCGGCGCTCAACTGGCGGTATACCGTTTGCAAATCTTCGAGCAGCACACGCCACGACACGCCGTCCACCACCAGGTGATGGATCGCGATCAGCAGGCGTTGCTGGCCCTCGGGCCCGTCCACCAGCAGCGCGCGCAGCAGCGGGCCGTGTTGCAGGTCGAGGCTGCGCTGGGTGTCGTTGAACAGCGCGGTGCACTGCGCCATGTCGCGTACCTGGGCCTGCATCAGCACACCGCCATGGGGTACGGCCAGGTGTTCGGCGTGCCACTGGGCGTCGCGCCGGGTAAAACTCAGGCGCAGCGCATCGTGGTGCTCCAGCACCGCCAGCAGCGCTTGCTCCAGACGGTGCGGGTCGAGCAGTTGCAGCGGCTTGAGCAGCAGCGCCTGGTTCCAGTGCTGACGGTTGGGCATCGGCGTTTCGAAGAACCACCGTTGGATCGGCGTCAGCCCCGAACGACCGGTGAGCACGCCTTGCTCGGCGCGGATGTGCTCGGTGCGCGTGGCCACGGCGGCCAAGGCCCTCACGGTCTGGTGCTGGAACAGGTCACGCGGGCTGAAATGAATCCCGGCCTGGCGTGCGCGGCTCACCACTTGGATCGACAGGATCGAATCGCCGCCCAGTTCAAAGAAGTTATCGTCCAGGCCCACTTGCTGCACATTCAACACGGCGCACCAGATCGCGGCCAGGTTGCTTTCAAGGGCGTTGCTTGGCGCCACGTAATGTTGGCGGTTGGCCTCCGGGTCGGGTTGCGGTAGCGCGCCGCGGTCGAGCTTGCCGTTGGCGGTCAGCGGCATGCTGTCGAGCACGATCAGATGCGCGGGCACCATGTAGTCCGGCAATTGCGCCTTCAGGTGAGCTTTGAGGGCCTCGCGCAGAGGGCCGTGCTCGGCGTCGCTGACCAGGTACGCCACCAGTTGTTTGCCGCTCGGCGCATCCAGCGCCAGCACCACCGCTTCGCGCACCTGGCCGTGTTCCAACAGACGGGTTTCGATTTCCCCCAGCTCGATGCGAAAACCGCGAATCTTCACCTGATGGTCGATTCGCCCCAGGTACTCCACCAGGCCATCGGCGCGCTGGCGCACCAGGTCACCGGTGCGGTAAAGACGCCCGCCATCGGCGGCAAACGGGTCGGCCACAAAGCGCTCGGCGGTCATGCCCGGACGTTGATGGTAACCCTGGGCCAGACCGGCCCCGCCGATGTACAACTCGCCGCTCGCGCCCTGGGGCACCAGGGCCAGATCGGCATCCAGGATGTACGCCACGCGCTCACCGACAATGCTGCCGATCGGCACGCTGCCGGCGCCCTCCTCCCACTGCGGCGGCGCCAGGCTGGCCAGGGGCATCACCACGGTTTCGGTGGGGCCGTAGGCGTTGAAAAACAGCGCGGGCTGGAACGCCCCACGGATGCGCTGCAAGTGTTCGCCGGTCAGGGCTTCGCCGCCGGTGATGCACATGCGCACCGGCAATGTATGCCGCTGGGTCGCCAGCCATTGCGCCAACTGGCTGCCGTAGCTCGGGGTAAAGCCCAGCACCGTGACGCCATGGTTGCGTATCAACCCACAGATCTGCTCGGCATCCCATTGCCCCTCAGCCCGCAGCACCACGTGTGCGCCGCTGAGCAACGGCACCAGCAAACGCTCGGTGGCGGCGTCGAAGTTGATCGAATAGAAGTGCAATTCGCAATCGTCGGCGCGCATGCCGAAACGCTCGATCACCGCCTGGCAGTGCATGGCGATTTCACCGTGGGACACCACCACGCCTTTGGGCTTGCCGGTGGAGCCGGAGGTGTAGATCAGATAAGCCTGATGCTGCGCCAGGTTGATGCACGGCGGCGCCTCGGCCGGGTAATGGCCCAGCACCGGCAGGTCATCTTCCAGGCACCAGCAGGCTACCGTGGCCGGCAGTTCGCCGAGGGCTTCGAACATCGCCGCATCGCTGAGCAGCAGGCCGATGCCGCTGTCGTCGATCATGTAGTGCAGGCGATCGAGGGGGTATTCCGGGTCCAGCGGCACATAGGCGCCGCCGGCCTTGAGGATCGCCAGCAAGCCAACCACCATCTCCAAGGACCGGGGCAATGCCAGGCCGACCCGCACTTGGGGGCCCACGCCACGCTCGCGCAGCATCCAGGCCAGGCGGTTGGCGCGCGCTTCCAGCTCGCGGTAGCTGAGGGTTTCACCGGCAAAGGTGAGCGCCGGGGCGTCGCCACGTTTTCGTGCCTGTTGGCTGAACAGCGGATGCAGGCATTGATCCAGGCGATGCACACCGGGCTCGGCGCCCAGGCTGCGCTGCAAGTGGCGTTGTTCAGCGGCGCTCAGCAACGGCAATTCACTCAAGCGCTGGTGCGGGTCGGCGATCAGTGCTTCGAGCAGGTTGCGCCAATGCTCGGCCATGCGCGCGATGCGCGGTTCGTCGAACAGGTCGGTGCTGTAGGTCAGGCAGCAACCCAGGCGATGGTCGAGGTCGGTGACTTCCAGGTTGAGGTCGAACTTGGTGGCGCGCGCATCGTTGGCCAGGTACTCGACGGTCATGCCGGCCAGTTGGCGGCTCTGTTGGAATTCCCAACGCTGCACGTTGCACATCACCTGGAACAGCGGGTTGTACGCTGCACTGCGCGGCGGTTGCAAGGCTTCGACCAAGTGGTCGAACGGCAGGTCCTGATGGGACTGGCCTTCGATCACGGTGTGACGAACGTGCTCGAACAATTCGTGGACATTCATCTGCCCATCGAGCTGGCATCGCAGCACCTGGGTGTTGAGGAACGCGCCGATCAGCCCCTCGCTTTCCGGGCGGATGCGGTTGGCCACGGGGGCGCCGATGCGCAGGTCGGTCTGGCCGCTGTAGCGGTAGAGCAGCACCGCCAGGGTCGCGGTCATGGTCATGAACAGCGTCAAGCCGCGCTCGGCATTGAACGCCCGCACCCGCGCGGCCAGTTCGTCGCTGAGGTCGAAGCGATACAGTTCGCCCCGATGGCTTTGCACCGGCGGCCGCGGACGGTCGGCGGGCAGTTCCAGCAAGGGGTGTTCGCTGCCCAGTTGCGCGGTCCAATAATCCAATTGGCGCTGGCGCTCGCCGCTCTCCAGCCATTGGCGTTGCCACACGCTGTAGTCCAAGTACTGCGCCGGCAGCGGCGCCAGCGGCGACTCGCGCTCGTCGATAAACGCTTCGTACAGCGCACTGAGTTCACGGGCAAAAATGTCCATGGCCCAGCCTTCGGTGACGATGTGGTGCAAGGTCAGCACCAGGTAATGCTCCTGCTCGCCGGCCTTGACCAGGCACGCACGCAGCAACGGCCCGGTTTCCAGGTTGAACGGTGTATGGGCTTCGTGATCGGCCAACTGCTGCAGGCGTTGCTGGCGCTCGGCAGCACCGAGGGCGGACAGGTCCTGCCAGTCCATGCGCACGCCGGTCTGCGCCGCGACGTGCTGGCAGGCCACGCCGTCGACGCTGGGGAACGTGGTGCGCAGGGTTTCGTGACGCATGATCAAGGCCTGCAACGCGGCTTCGAAACGTCCCACATCCAGCACCCCGCGCAAGCGCGCCATGCCGCCGACGTTGTAGGCCGGGCTGTCCGGTTCCATCTGCCAGAGAAACCACATGCGCTGCTGGGAATAGGACAGCGGCACCGGCTGGCGACGGTCGACCCTGGCGATGGCGGTGTGCTGATTGCGCTGACCGGCCGCCTGGATCAGCGCGACCTGTGTGGCAAATGCTTCAAGCTCGCTGGTGTCGAACAGGGTGCGCAACGGCAGCTCGACATCGCAGGCCTGGCGGGTGCGGGAAACGATCTGGGTGGCCAGCAGGGAGTGGCCGCCGAGGGCGAAGAAATCATCGCGCAGGCCCACCTGCGGCACCCCGAGCACCTCGCGCCAGATCGCGGCGATCTGCTGCTGCAACGGCGTCGCGGGTTCCACATGTTCGCGGGTGTGCCACACCGGCTCAGGCAATGCGCGACGATCGAGTTTGCCGCTGGGGCTCAGGGGCATGGCGTCCAGGCGCATCACCTGCGCGGGCACCATGTACTCCGGCAGCTCTGCGGCCAGGGTGGCTTTGACGTCGTGTTCATCCAATGGGGTGTGCGCGGTGTAGTAACCGATCAATTGCCCGTCGCGTACCAACACCACGGCTTGGGCGACACCGTCCAGGGCCAGCAGGCGCGCTTCGATTTCTTCCGGCTCCACGCGGAACCCGCGCAGCTTGACCTGCTGGTCGAGGCGACCGAGGTATTCCAGCACACCGTCGCGGCTCCAACGCACACGGTCGCCGGTGCGATACAGGCGCGTGCCGGCTTCGCCCAGCGGGTCGGCAACGAAGCGTTCGGCGGTCAGCCCGGCACGCCCCAGGTAACCGCGCGCCAGGCCGATGCCGGCGATGCACAGCTCACCCGGCACTCCGGCGGGCAGTGGGTTGAGGTGCTCGTCGAGCACGCGGCAGATCACATTACCCAGCGGCCGACCAATCGGCGAGCGCTCGCCGTCCTCGGCCTGGCAGTGCCAATGGGTGACGTTGATCGCGGTTTCGGTCGGCCCATAGCGGTTGTGCAACTGCACCGCCGGCAACTGCGCCAACACGCGATTACGCAGCTCGGCGGGCAAGGCTTCGCCACCGGAGAACAGGCGGCGCAGGCTGGTGCATTCGGCGGCCAGCGGCTCGTCGATAAACAGCTGCAACAGCGGCGGCACAAAGTGCAGCGTGGTTACGCCGTAGGTCTGCACCAGTTGCGCGATGCGATGTGGGTCGCGGTGTTCGCCGGGCCCAGCCAGTACCAGGCGGCAGCCGCTGATCAACGGCCAGAAGCACTCCCATACCGACACGTCAAAACTGATCGGCGCCTTCTGCATCAGCACATCGCTGGCGTCGAGCCGATAGGTGGCCTGCATCCATTGCAGGCGCTCGGCCAGAGCCCCGTGGGTGTTGCCCACGCCTTTGGGCTGGCCGGTGGAGCCGGAGGTGTAGATCACGTAAGCGAGGTTGTCGCCGTGCAGGTGCAGGCCCGGCGGCTGGGTCGGCCAGCTGTCCAGGTGCAAGCTGTCCATGGCGATCACGCACATGCCCTCGGCGCTCGGCACGCGATCGAGCAGTGCGGTCTGGGTCAGCAGCAGGTGCACGCCGCTGTCCTTGAGCATGTAGGCCAGGCGCTCGGCCGGGTAGTCCGGGTCCAGTGGCACGTAGGCGCCGCCGGCCTTGATGATCGCCAGCAGACCGATCAGCAACTGCGGCGAACGCTCGGCGGCGATGGCCACGCACACGTCCGGGCCGACGCCTTTGTCGCGCAGGTAATGGGCCAGGCGATTGGCCTGGGTATGCAGTTGGGCGAAGCTCAGGCTGCCGCCGTCCCACACCAGCGCGGTGGCGTCCGAGGTGTGCTGGTTGAGGGCTTCGGGCAGCCATTGTTGCGCCGGTGCGCAGGGCGCGGCGTTCCATGCCTGCTGTTCATCGTGCGGCAGCAGCGCAAGGTCGCCGAGGGCCAGGTGCGGCTGTTCGCACACGCCGTGCAGCAGGTGGATAAAGTGCTCGGCCAGACCCTGGATAGTCGCCGCCTCGAACAGTTCATCGGCGTAGTCGAACGACAGACTCAGGCGCCCGTTGCGGTCCTCTTCACTGTGCAGTTGCAGGTCGAACTTGGCCTCGCGGCTGTGCCATGGCAACTCGTCGGCGAGCATGCCCGGCAGGCGGCGCAGCGCGCTCAAGTCCCGCTGCTGATGGTTGAACATCACCTGGAACAACCCCTGTTCGCGAGCCTGGGGGAAGGCTTCTAGGAGTTGTTCGAATGACAGGTCCTGATGGGCCTGGGCGCCCAACACGGTTTGGCGGGTAGCGGCCAGCAACTCATTGAACGGCAGGCGCCCATCCAGCTCGGCGCGTAGCACCAAGGTGTTGATAAAGAAGCCCACCAGGCCCTGGGTTTCCTGGCGCGGGCGGTTGGCGCTGGGCACGCCGATACGAATATCGCGCTGGCCGCTATAGCGGTAGAGCAAGGTCTGGAACACCGCGAGCAGCAACATGAACGGCGTGGATTCATGGGTCTGGGCAGTCTGGCGAAGCGCTTCGCTGAGGCTCGCGCTCAAGCGCACGCTATGCCGCGATGCGCTGCGGCGGTGCTGGGCCGCACGTGGGTGATCGGTCGCAAGGCTCAGCACCGGGTGCTCATCGCCCAGTTGCGCCTGCCAGTACGCCAGTTGACGCGAGCCCTCACCGTCGGCCAGCCATTGGCGCTGCCAACTGCCGTAGTCGGCGTAGCTTACGGTCAAAGCTGGCAGCGTCAGGGTTTGGCCCTGAACAGCGGCCGAATACAGGCGCGCGAACTCGTCGAGCAGGATCGACAACGACCAGCCATCGGCGATGATGTGGTGCAGCGTCACCAGCAACTGGTGGTCTTCGTCGTCCAGGCGCACCAGGGTTACCCACAGCAGCGGACCTTTTTCCAGATCGAACACGGTGCGCGCTTCGTCCTCGCGAATCTGCTGCGCGCGGGCTTCACGCTCGGCGGCGAGCAAATCGCTGAGGTCGATCAGTTGCAAGTCGAACGTGACTGCGGCGTCGATGCGCTGATAGGCCTGGCCGTCGCGTTCGTAAAAGCGCGTACGCAGGGCGTCGTGGCGCTGGCTCAACTGCGCGAAGCTGGCGCGCACCGCGTCTTCATCCAGTTCGCCGCGCAGGCGCAGGGCGCCGGGGATGGTGTACGCGCTGCTCTGGGGGGCGAGTTGCCAGGTGATCCACAGGCGATTCTGCGCCAGGGACTGAGGCAGTTCGTCGTGCGCAGGCAAGGCGCGGATGGCCCCTTGAGCCACCCCGCCGTCCTGTTGCAGGTGCGCGACCTGTGCGGCAAAACCCTGCAGGGTCGGTGCCTCGAACAACAGGCGCAGGTTCAGCTCCAGGCCCAGGCTTTCACGCAGGCGCGCAATCACCTGGGTGGCGCTGATGGAGTTACCGCCGAGCAAGAAGAAGTGGTCGTCGGCTGCCACGCTCGCGACCTGCAGTTGCTCGCACCAGATCGCGGCGATCTGGCGCTGCAGTTCGGATTCCAAGCTCGCCTCAACGGCCAACACCTGCCGATCAGGGAATTGCGCGTAACAATCGAGACTGCCATCGGCATGGCGCAGTGCGCAGGCGGCGCGCTGCACCTTGCCGCTGGAAGTCTTGGGCAAACCGCCGGGGTTGAGCAGCACCACCACACACGGCGCTTCTTGATAGGCCTCGGCCACCGCTTGACGAATCGCTTTGATCAACGCTTCGGGCGGCAGGATTTTCTGCACGCTGCGGCTGATTTCGGCGGCGATGCCGATACCTTCCAGGCCCTGATCACTGACGGCGAACGCCGCCACCCGGCCCTTGCGCACCACTTCCACTTCGCGCTCGATGGTCTGCTCGATGTCCTGGGGATAGAGGTTGTGGCCGCGCACGATCAACAGGTCCTTCAGGCGGCCGGTGATGTACACCTCGCCGTCGCGCCGAAAGCCCAGGTCACCGGTGCGCAACCAGGTACGCCCGGCGTGCGACACAAAAGTCTTGGCGGTGGCTTCGGGGTTACGCCAGTAGCCGTGGGCGATGCTCGGCCCGCTGGCCCAGAGTTCGCCGACGTGGTTGTCAGCCAGTTCGCTCAGGCTGTGGGGGTCGACGATCAACACCGCGTGGTCCGGCTGCGCCGTGCCGCAGCTCATGATCGCACTGCCCTGCCCTGGCTCGGCGCGGTTGGCGGCCAGTGCCGCATCGTCCACCCGCAGCGCCGGGATGCCCTGGCCACGACGGCCGCCGGCCACAAACAGCGTGGCTTCGGCCAGGCCGTAGGAGGCGAAAAAGTTGTTGGGGCTGAAGCCGCACACCGCGAATTTGTCGGCGAAGCGCTCCAAGGTGTCGAGGCGGATCGGTTCGGAACCGGAATAGGCCACGCGCCAGCGGCTCAGGTCGAGACGCTCCAAGGCCGATTCGCTGACCCGCTCACTGCACAAGCGATAGGCAAAGTCCGGACCGCCGCTGATGGTGCCGCCGTATTCACTGATCGCTTCCAGCCAGCGCAACGGCCGACCGAGAAAGTACGCCGGCGACATCAACACACACGGCACGCCGCTGAAAATCGGTTGCAGCAGGCCGCCGATCAAGCCCATGTCGTGGTACAGCGGCAGCCAGCTGACGATCACGTCGTCCGGGTTGAGGTCGATGCCGAAACCACGGCGGATCAGCACTTCGTTGGCCACCAGGTTGCCGTGGCTGACTTGCACGCCTTTGGGCAACGCGGTGGAACCGGAGGTGTATTGCAGAAAGGCGATATCGTCGGCTTGCAGGTCGACCGCGACCCACTGTTCGGCGAGCTGCGCGTCGAGGGTGTCGACGCTCAGCACCGGCGGCGCGCTGTTGAGTTGCGCCAGGCCCTCGCTCAGACTGGCGATGGTCAGCAACAGGCGCGGCTCGGCGTCGCCGATGATCGACAGCAGGCGCTCCTGATGATGGCGACGCGTGGACTCCGGCGGATAGGCCGGCACCGCGATCACCCCGGCGTACAAGCAACCAAAGAACGCTGCGACGTAGTCCGGGCCGCTGGGGAACAACAACACCGCGCGGTCGCCCAAGCTCGCCTGCGCCTGCAACGCTGCTGCGATGGTGCGGGCGCGTTGGTCCAGTTCGCGGTAACTGAGCACCACGTTGTGCTCGGCCGACTCGGCGAGGAAGCGCAACGCCACCTGATCCGGGGTGTGCGCGGCGCGATGTTGAAGGGACTGGACCAGTGTGCGGGGAAGTTCGAAGGCGTCCATCATGGGGTTCCTGCCTGAAATCGGCTTACGGGGAAATCGGAAAAATGGGCTGCGCTCAGCCGGCGGCCAGTTGCCGCGTCGCGCCATTGCGCCAGCGCGTCAGGTGTTCCTCGGCATAACGCCGCAAACAGCGCAGCACCGCGCTTTCGTGCTGCACGATGAAGAAGTGGTGACCGTCGAACAGGTCTAGGGAAAAGCCGCTGGCGGCCTCCAATTGCCAGTCGAGCAATTGGTCGGCGCGCACGCTGTCCTGCTTGCCGCCGAACACATGGATCGGCATGCCCAGGGGCTGGCGCTCGCCATAGCTGAAACTGCCGCACAGCAGAAAATCGGCGCGCAGGATCGGCAGCATCAACTGCATCAATTCGGGGTTGGCCAGGGCCTCCTCGGCGGTGCCCTGCAGTTCGCGCAGACGGGCGATCAGCTGTTCATCAGTCTTTTCAACCGCGTATTCACTGACGTCCCGACGGGCCGGCCCGGCAGTCCCGGATACGAACAGCGCCAGCGGCGCCGGCAGATTGCGGGCGTTCAGCGCGTGGGCCAGTTCAAACGCCAGCAGGCCACCCAGGCTGTGGCCGAACAAGGCGTAGGGGGTGTGCGGATCGCGGCTGATTTCCTGCGCGAGCTGCGCCGCCAGGGCCTTGATGTCGCGCTGCAAGGGCTCGTCCATGCGCATGCCGCGACCGGGCAATTCCAGTGGGCAGACCTGTAGCCAGTCCGGCAACGCACGGCGCCAGCGCACATAGACCATGGCGCTGGCGCCGGAATAGGGCAGGCAATACAGGCGCAATCGGGTCGCTGCACTCATCCCTGGAGTGCTCCGATGTGAGACACGCTGTGTGCACGATAAAAACCCATCTCGTCCTCCTGCGGGTGCTGATCCTTGGCCGCTGCGGGAACGGACCTGTCACCCATGAGAACGGACGGCCCCGGCAAATAATTAGTCGCCGGGGCAGCGCGTGAGGCACTTCACATCAAAGCGAAGAGCATAAGATTAGTTCGTCTTCTCATTTGACAATCATTATCATTCATCCTAATTTGTTGCCCGATGTGTAGGAGGCCTTAGCAAGGAAGCCCTCCCCTAACCTCTTTTGCGACAAGGTGATTTCCATGACGGAACCAGTAACCACAGGCAGGTGCGATTCACCTCTTCTTCAGGCGTTCGTCGACAATCGAACGATTCTGGTGAAGATTGCGGCACGCATTACCGGCTGCCGCTCGCGGGCCGAAGACGTCGTGCAAGATGCGTTCTTTCGCCTGCAGTCGGCGCCAACCATTACTTCATCGTTCAAAGCCCAGCTCAGTTACCTGTTCCAGATCGTGCGCAACCTGGCGATCGATCACTACCGCAAGCAGGCCCTTGAACTGAAATACTCCGGCACGGAAGAGGAAGGCTTGAATGTGGTGATTCACGGTGCTTCACCGGAAACCTCCCACATCAATTTCAATACCCTGGAAACCATCGCCGACGCCCTGACCCAACTGCCGCAGCGCACCCGCTATGCATTCGAGATGTATCGCTTGCACGGCGTGCCACAAAAGGACATCGCCAAGGAACTGGGCGTCTCGCCGACCCTGGTGAACTTTATGATTCGCGACGCGCTGGTGCACTGCCGCAAGGTGTCGGGCAGCCACAGCGATACGTTTGCGCGGCGGGTTTGAAACGCTCGATCAAGGCACCGACATCACATCGATGCGGTAAGGCTCGAAAATCTTCAGCATTTCGCCGTTGTCGCGCAGGCGTTTGAGCAGCGCGGCAAACGCTGGGCCTGTGATCGGCGCTTTGGGACGCAGCAGTGCGTAGTGGTGGTAGATCTGGTCGATACGCTCCGAGACCAGGAACTGCGTGGCGGTGTCGGCATTGCGTACCATGAAATCGCTGAGGTAAGAGCGGGTCACCAGCGCAATATCGGCGCGCCCGCGGGCGACCATCAGCAGGTTGCTGTCGTGGGAATAGGTCAAGGTCGCGTTGAAGCGTTCGGCCATGAGCTTGGGATCTGGGTTGAAGTTGGCGAAGGCGTAGTGATAACCGCTGAACACCGCCAGACGCTTGCCGACCAGGTCAGCGAAATAGCTTTGGTCGCGTCCGGGCGCACTTTGAGCGACGAAGATTTCCGCGTCTTCCAAGCCCATATCGACGCTGGTATGGGGAATTTTCTGCCAGCCCCAATCGGGGTTTTCGAAGATCGCCATGTCGACCCGGCCCTGGTCGAAATCGCGGAAACGCCGGGGAATCGAAGTGGGCACCAGCACGAACTGGTACTCGGTCTGCTCGGCGTTCAACGCCTCCACCAACTGCGGCAGCAACCCAGTGTCGGCCCCCTGCTCGGGTCGCACGGTGTACGGCGGGAAATGCGCCGCGCCGATGCGCACCAATTGCGCGGCTGAAACAGGCAGCCACGCTACGGTGCCCAGTGCCGATAAAGTAAGTCCTGCAGCCAACCGCCATGGCGATAACATCAAGGCACACACCGTTCATCACTCTGATGGCAATAAGCTAGGCGTTTTTGCCTGGGGAGACAACTTTCTACCGGCAAATTAATAGCTTGCGCCTCAGTCCTCTTTCAGAACCATTAACAATGCTTCTTCCGCCAGTTGTTCGAGGGTCAGGCTGCCGCCCTCGGCACGGAACCAGGTGGTCGTCCAGGACAGCGCACCGGTCAGGAAGCGCCGGGTGATAAATACATCGCCGCGGATGTAGCCCGCCGCTTTGGCTTCATTCAACACCTGCAACCAAATCTGCTCATACACATCACGTAACGCCAGCACCTGGGCCTGCCCTTCGGCTGACAGCGAGCGCCATTCGTACACCAGCACCGCCATGGCTTCGCCGCTGCCGCCCATGATCGACTGCAATTCGCAGCGGATCAGCGCCAGCACGCGCTCGCGCACGCTGCTCGCCGCTTGCAGCGAAGCACGCATCAGCGCGGTGTTGTAGTGGATGGTTTCTTCCATCACGGCCCGCAGGATCTCGTCCTTGCTCTTGAAGTGATGAAAGATGCTGCCGGACTGGATGCCCACGGCGCCGGCCAGATCGCGCACGGTGGTGCGCTCGAAACCTTTGTTGCGGAACAGGTGAGCCGCCGTCTGCAGCAACTTGCCCCGGGCGCTGTCGGGGTCGGTCAGTTGGCCGCCGTCGACCATGGTGCGCATCACCTGCAAGGCTTTTTGCTCATCCATGCTTCTCTCCTCTACTGCCAGAACGTGTTGGCCGGCAATTTAGGCCGTGCCAGCCACCCAAGCAAGCGCTTGGGTAAAACTTGTCAGCGGCGTTTACAAACCAAGCGCTTGCTTGGTAGTCTCGGCCACAGCCATTCGAGGAAGGATTTCTCATGAGCAAGACCGTTCGTATCGGCTGCGCCAGCGCCTTTTGGGGCGACACCTGCACCGCCGCCGCGCAGTTGGTGCACGGCGGTGCCCTGGACTACCTGGTGTTCGACTACCTGGCGGAGGTCACGATGTCGATCCTCGCCGGCGCGCGCATGAAAGATCCCCAGGCCGGTTACGCCACGGATTTCGTTGAGGTGCTTACGCCGTTGCTGGCCGATATCCAGCGCCAGGGCATCCGGGTGATCAGCAACGCCGGCGGCATCCACCCCCAGGCCTGCGCCGACGCCCTGCAAGCGGCTTGCGACCATGCCCAGGTGCCCTTGAAAATCGCCGTGCTGCTGGGCGATGACCTGCAACCCCAACTGAAAAATCTGCACGGCATCACCGATATGTTCGACGGCACGCCACTGCCGCCGGTATGCGTATCGGCCAACGCCTACCTCGGCGCGCCGGGCATCGCCCAAGCCCTCGCCCTCGGAGCGGATATCGTCATCACCGGTCGGGTGGTCGACAGCGCCGTGGTCAGCGCGGCGCTGGTGCATGAATTCGGCTGGTCCTGGCACGATTACGACCGCCTCGCCCAGGCTGCCCTGGCCGGGCACATCATCGAATGCGGCGCGCAGTGTACCGGCGGCAACTTCACCGACTGGCGCGACGTGCCCGATTACGAACACATCGGTTTCCCCATCGTTGAGGTCAGCGCCGACGGCCAGTTCACCGTAAACAAAGTCGACGGCAGCGGTGGCTTGATCAGCGAACTGAGTGTGGCCGAACAACTGCTGTATGAAATCGGCGACCCGCGCGCATATGTGCTGCCGGATGTGATCTGCGATTTCAGCCAGGTCAAATTGCAGCAACAAGGCAAGCACCAGGTGCGCCTGCACGGCGCCAAAGGCTTGCCCCCGACCGACCGCTACAAGGTCAGCGCCACCTACCCGGATGGTTTTCGCTGCACCGCCAGTTGCCTGATCGCCGGGATCGACGCGGTGGCCAAAGCCGAGCGGGTCAGCCAGGCGATCATCGGCAAGACCGCCGAGTTGTTCAGCCAGCGCGGCTGGGCGCCCTTCACCGACGTGAACATCGAACTGCTGGGCAGCGAAGCGACCTACGGCGCCCACGGGCAGCGCCATGACACCCGCGAAGTGGTGGTCAAACTGGCGGTGCGCCACCCAAGCAAACAGGCGCTGGTGCTGTTTGCCCGCGAGATCGCCCAAGCGGCGACCGGCATGGCGCCGGGGCTGACCGGCATCGTCGGCGGGCGGCCGACGGTATACCCGCTGATCCGCCTGTTTTCGTTTCTGATCGACAAATCGGCCTGCGACCTGAGTATCCACTGGCAGGGCGAACGGCATACCTGTGCCCTCCCCGCCGCCCAGGCACTGGTGACACCGGCGGCACCGATCGACCCGCCCAAAACCACAGGCCGCGCCGACGCCAGCGTCCCCCTGGTGAAACTGGCGGTAGCGCGCGCCGGCGACAAGGGCAATCACAGCAATATCGGTGTGATCGCCCGCGCGCCCGAGTACCTGCCCTGGATCGCCGAAACGCTGACCCCAGAAGTGGTCGTCGACTGGATGCGCCATGTGCTCGACCCCGTGCATGGTCGCGTCGAGCGGTGGTACTTGCCCGGCAGTCACAGCCTGAATTTCCTGCTGGAAAACGCCTTGGGCGGTGGTGGCATCGCCAGCCTGCGCATCGACCCCCAGGGCAAGGCTTTCGCCCAGCAACTGCTGGAAATCCCCATCGCCGTGCCGCAGCACATCGCCGATCAACTCAACTGACAGGAGCCTGGCCGTGGCCTTCGACTCGATCTTCAAAGCCGAGCTGTTCCAGGGGCACACCGTGGTGGTCACCGGTGGCGGCAGCGGCATCGGCCGTTGCACCGCCCATGAACTGGCGGCCCTCGGTGCCCGCGTGATCCTGGTGGGGCGCAAGCCGGAAAAACTCCACGCGGTCGCGGCGCAAATTGCCGAAGACGGCGGCAGCGCCCATGGCTACGCCTGCGATATTCGCGATGAAGTGGCGGTGAAGGCGCTGGTCGGCCAAATCATTGCAGAACACGGCGCAATCCACGGCTTGGTCAACAACGCCGGCGGCCAGTACCCCTCGCCCTTGGCGTCGATCAATCAGAAAGGCTTCGAAACCGTGCTGCGAACCAACCTGGTCGGCGGTTTTTTGATGGCGCGGGAGGTGTTCAACCAGTGCATGAGCACCCACGGCGGCGCCATCGTCAACATGCTTGCCGACATGTGGGGCGGCATGCCCGGCATGGGCCACTCAGGGGCGGCGCGCGCCGGTATGGATAATTTCACCAAGACTGCCGCGTTCGAGTGGGGTTACGCCGGGGTCCGGGTTAACGCCGTGGCGCCGGGTTGGATCGCCTCCAGCGGCATGGACACCTACGAAGGCGCGTTCAAGGCCGTGATCCCCACCTTGCGTGAACATGTACCGCTCAAGCGCATCGGCACCGAGTCGGAAGTCAGCGCGGCGATCGTGTTCCTGCTCAGCCCCGCCGCCGCCTTCGTCAGCGGCAGCACCCTGCGCATCGATGGCGCCGCCAGCCTTGGCAACCGGGCCTGGCCGCTGCATAAAGCGGCCATGCCGAGCGCGCCGTTCAATGGCTTTCACCGCGCGTATCTGCCCGATGTACTCAAGGCGCAGGACTGACGCCATGCCGACAATAATCAGCCAGATCGACCCGCACAGCCC
Organism: Pseudomonas sp. S4_EA_1b; assembly: GCF_016307435.1. NCBI lineage: Bacteria > Pseudomonadati > Pseudomonadota > Gammaproteobacteria > Pseudomonadales > Pseudomonadaceae > Pseudomonas > Pseudomonas sp. S4_EA_1b. Next base: position 102,874 of record NZ_JAEILC010000045.1, read on the forward strand.
GGCGTTCGCCCAGAACCGCGCGGCGCTGCTCGCCAGCATCGAGCACCTGCGCCAGCTGGAAAATGCCCTGCTCGACAAGGCTCAGGCAGCCAAGGCCAAGTTCGAGCAGCGTGGCCAGTTGCTGCCGCGCGAGCGCCTCAGTGCGTTGCTGGACCCAGGCGCGCCGTTCCTGGAACTGGCCAGCCTGGCCGGCTACAAGCTGCACGATGACAAGGACGGTAGCGCCGCCGGCGGTGGCTTGATCGCCGGCATCGGTTACGTCAGCGGCGTGCGGGTGCTGGTGGTGGCCAATAACAGTGCGATCAAGGGCGGCACCATTTCCCCTTCGGGCTTGAAGAAATCCCTGCGCCTGCAACAGATCGCCATGGAGAACAAACTGCCGGTGGTGACCCTGGCCGAGAGCGGCGGCGCCAACCTCAACTACGCCGCCGAGATTTTCGTTGAAGGCGCACGCAGCTTTGCCAACCAGGCGCGCATGTCGGCCATGGGCTTGCCGCAGATCACCGTGGTGCATGGCTCGGCCACGGCCGGCGGCGCCTACCAGCCTGGGTTGTCAGATTACGTGGTGGTGGTGCGCGGCAAGGCCAAACTGTTTCTCGCCGGGCCGCCGCTGCTCAAGGCCGCCACCGGTGAAGTGGCCACGGACGAGGAATTAGGCGGTGCCCAGATGCACGCGCACGTAGCCGGCACCGCCGAATACCTGGCAGAAAACGATGCCGACGGCCTGCGCATCGTGCGTGAGATCGTCAGCCTGCTGCCGTGGAACGCGCACCTGCCGCCGACGCCGTCGCGTGCCTTCGCCGAGCCGCTGTACCCCATCGACGAGTTGCTCGGACTGATCCCCGCTGACGCCAAAAAACCCTACGACGTGCGCGAAATCCTCGCGCGCCTGGCCGACGGCTCGCAGTTCCTCGAATTCAAAAGCGAGTTCGACCCGCACACGGTGTGCGGCCACCTGCATATTCACGGCCACGCGGTGGGAGTGATCGGCAATAACGGCCCGATTACGTCCAAGGGCGCGAGCAAGGCCGCGCAGTTTATCCAACTGTGCGACCAGAGCCGCACGGCGCTGCTGTTTCTGCACAACACCACCGGGTTTATGGTCGGCACCGAGTCGGAGCAGCAAGGGGTGATCAAGCACGGTGCGAAGATGATCCAGGCGGTGGCCAACGCACGGGTGCCTAAACTCACGGTGGTGGTCGGCGGTTCCTATGGCGCCGGCAACTATGCAATGTGCGGTCGCGGCTTGGACCCGCGCTTTATCTTCGCCTGGCCAAACAGCCGCACAGCTGTGATGGGTGGTGCGCAGGCGGGCAAGGTGCTGCGTATCGTCACCGAGGCCAAGCAGTTGAAGGACGGCCTGGTGCCCGACCCAAAGGTGCTGGACATGCTGGAGCAGGTCACCGCACAGAAACTCGACAGCCAATCCACCGCGCTCTACGGCAGCGCCAATGTGTGGGATGACGGGCTGATCGATCCACGGGATACCCGCACCGTGCTGGGGTTTGTGCTGGATATCTGCCATGAGGCCGAGGCTCGACAGCTACAGCCGAACAGCTTCGGTGTGGCGCGTTTCTAACAGGAGAACAATAAAAATGATCTTCACCCAGGAACATCAGGAACTGCGCCGCACCGTGCGCGCCTTCGTCGACCGCGAGATCAACCCCCATGTGGACGAATGGGAGAAAGCCGGGCGTTTTCCCATCCACGAGGTTTTCCGCAAGGCCGGCGACCTCGGCCTGCTGGGCATTTCCAAACCGGAACGCTTCGGCGGCATGGGCCTGGACTACAGCTACTCGATTGTGGCCGCCGAAGAGTTCGGCACCATCCTTTGCGGCGGCATCCCCATGGCCATCGGCGTGCAGACCGATATGTGCACCCCCGCCCTCGCCCGCTTCGGTTCCGACGAGCTGCGCGACGAATTCCTGCGCCCGGCCATCAGCGGCGAACAGGTCGGCTGCATCGGCGTCTCGGAAACCGGCGCCGGTTCCGACGTGGCCGGGCTCAAGACCCACGCGCGCAAGGATGGCGGCGATTACGTGATCAACGGCAGCAAAATGTGGATCACCAACTCCCCCAGCGCCGATTTTATCTGCCTGCTGGCCAACACCTCCGACGACAAACCGCACATCAACAAGTCGCTGATCATGGTGCCGATGAACACCCCCGGCGTGAGCCTCAGCCCGCCCCTGGAAAAACTCGGCATGCACAGCTCCGAGACGGCCCAAGTGTTCTTCGACAACGTGCGCGTGCCGCAACGCAACCGCATTGGTCAGGAGGGCGCGGGCTTCATGATGCAAATGCTGCAATTCCAGGAAGAACGCTTGTTTGGCGCGGCCAATATGATCAAGGGCCTGGAGTACTGCATCGATAGCACCATCGCCTATTGCAAGGAACGCCAGACCTTCGGCAAAGCACTGATCGACAACCAGGTGATCCACTTTCGCCTGGCGGAACTGGCCACCGAAATCGAATGCCTGCGCGCACTGGTGTACCAGGCCACCGAGCAGTACATCAAAGGCCAGGACGTGACGCGGCTGGCCTCCATGGCCAAGCTCAAGGCCGGGCGCCTGGGCCGCGAGGTCAGCGACAGTTGCCTGCAATACTGGGGGGGCATGGGCTTTATGTGGGACAACCCGGTGGCGCGGGCGTATCGCGATGTGCGCCTGGTGTCGATTGGCGGCGGCGCCGACGAAATCATGCTGGGCATCATCTGCAAACTGATGGGCACCCTGCCGGGGAAAAAGCCATGAACACCCTGTTGCTGGAAGCCCACAACGGTGTGCTGCACATCACCCTCAACCGCCCACAGAGCCGCAACGCCATGAGCCTGCAGATGGTCAACGAACTGCGCACGGTGCTGGCGCAGCTCGACAGCCAGGTGCGTGCCGTGGTGATCAGCGGCGCGGGCGGGCACTTTTGCGCAGGGGCCGACGTGAAGGATCTGGTCAGTGCGGGCGATCAATTGCAGGCGCTGAACCGCGCATTCGGCACCTTGCTGCAAGAGGTGCAAGCCACACCACGCGTGGTGATCGTGGTGCTGCAAGGCGCCGTGCTGGGCGGCGGGTTCGGCCTGGCCTGCGTAAGCGACATTGCGATTGCCGATCACCAGGCACAGTTCGGTTTGCCGGAGACCAGCCTGGGGGTACTGCCGGCACAGATCGCACCGTTTGTGGTCAAGCGCATCGGCCTGACCCAGGCGCGGCGGCTGGCGCTGACCGCCGCACGCTTCGATGGCGTGGAAGCGCAACGCTTGGGCCTGGTGCATTTTGTCGAGCGCGACCCCCAGGCCCTGGCCGAGCGTGTGGATGAGGTGCTGGGCCAGGTCTTGCAATGCGCGCCGGAGGCCAATGCAAGAACCAAAGCCTTGTTGCTGGCCAGCGTCGAGCAGCCATTGGAGCCGTTGTTGGATCAAGCGGCGCAGTGGTTTGCCGAGGCGGTGGCCAGTGCAGAAGGCATTGAGGGGACACAGGCTTTTGTACACAAGCGCAAGCCTGGGTGGTGCAAATGACGCCAGCCCCGGGGACTGGTTCCAAATGCGGGAGGGGGGCTCGTCCCCGATAAGGCCAGAACAAACAGCGCATAACCAAGGGACCTTCCAATGCCCACATTCAGCAAAATCTTGATCGCCAATCGCGGCGAGATCGCCTGTCGCATCCAGCGCACGGCCCAGGCCCTGGGCTATCGCACCGTGGCGGTGTACAGCGACGCCGACGCCGACGCCCTGCATGTGCAGATGGCCGACGAAGCCGTGCACATCGGCCCCGCTGCGGTGCAGCTGTCCTACCTCAATATCCCGGCGATCCTCGATGCCGCGCATAAAACCGGCGCTGACGCGGTGCACCCCGGCTACGGCTTTCTCTCGGAAAACCCCGACTTCGCCCGCGCCTGCCAACACGCCGGGCTTACCTTTATCGGCCCCAGCGCCGAAGCGATCGAGCTGATGGGCAGCAAACGCCTGTCCAAGCTGGCCATGCTGGAGGCCGGCGTGCCGTGCATTGCGGGCTACCAGGGCGCCGATCAGGATGACGCCACCCTGCAACGCCACGCCGAACGCATCGGCTACCCGTTGATGATCAAGGCCAGCGCCGGCGGCGGTGGGCGTGGCATGCGCCTGGTCCATCAACAGGATCAATTGCTGGCGCAATTGCGTACGGCACGCTCCGAAGCGCTCAACGCCTTCGGCAGCGCCGAGCTGATTCTGGAACAGGCGCTGATCGAGCCGCGTCACGTCGAAATCCAAGTGTTCGGCGACCGTCACGGCCAGCTGATATACCTGGGCGAGCGCGATTGCTCGGTGCAACGCCGCCATCAGAAAATCATCGAAGAAGCGCCCTGCCCAGTGATGACGCCCGACCTGCGCCAGGCCATGGGCGAGGCCGCGCTCAAGGCTGGGCGCGCAGTGAACTACGTGGGCGCCGGCACCGTGGAGTTTCTGCTCGACCGCGACGGGCGCTTTTACTTCCTGGAAATGAACACCCGCCTACAAGTGGAGCACCCGGTCACCGAACTGATCACCGGGCTCGACCTGGTGGCCTGGCAACTGCAGGTCGCCGCTGACCAGCCACTGCCCCTGAGCCAGGCCGACGTGACCCTGACCGGGCATGCCATGGAAGTACGCTTGTACGCCGAAGACCCGGCCCAGGGCTTCCTGCCGCAGACCGGCGACGTGCTGCGCTGGCAACCGGCCGCCGCTGTACGAGTTGACCACGGCGTGCTGGAAGGCCAGCGCATCAGCCCGTTCTATGACGCGATGCTGGGCAAGATCATCGCCCACGGCGCCACCCGCGAAGAAGCACGGCGCAAACTGCTGCGCGCGGTGCAAGACACGCTGCTGCTGGGGGTGACCAGCAATCAACGGCTGCTGGCCGATGTGCTTGAACATCCGGACTTTGTACGCGGGGACTTCAGCACTGGGTTTATCCCTCGTTATTTCAATGCGATCGCCCCCTACCCGGCCACTGACGAACAATTAGCCGTCGCCGCAGCATTGTTCTACCAGCACAGTGCCACGCGGCATGGCTCCGGTCTGTCGGGCTGGTGCAACAACGCCACGACGCCCAGAGCTTATCGCTTGCTGGTCAACGACAGGGTGCACGGGATCAGCGTCAGCGTGTCGGCCGATAACGCCCTTTGCATCAACGGCATCGATATCCGGCCGCTCGGGCTCGACGACCGCCACTTCACCCTGGTCATCGATGGCATTCGTCACCGCCTCGCCTATCACCTCGATGGCAGCCGGTTGTGGCTGCCGGGGCTGACGGTGGTCGACGTGACCCAGCAGGTTGCCCAGCGCCAGGACGACGCCGGCAGCGGTACGCTCAAGGCGCCGATGGATGGGGCAATCGTCGACGTGTGTGTGGGCGTCGGTGACCGTGTGCGCAAAGGCCAACTGCTGCTGGTGCTGGAGGCCATGAAGATGGAGCATCCGCTCAAGGCCGGGGTTGAGGGCGTGGTCAAGGGCATACAGGTGATGACGGGCGATCAGGTTCGCAATCGCCAGATTCTGCTGGAGATCGAATAAACCCTGGCTCTCCTGGAAAAAACAGCGCGGAACTACAGGGGCCGTCTACGCTCTATCCCCCAGGACGGGAAGAGTACGGGAACCTGCACCATGCCTCATTGGCTGATTATTGACCTTGAAGCCACGACGGATGAAGGCGGCTGGCCCGTGACGGAAATGGAAGTCATCGAGATCGGCGCGAGCCTGGTCAACCGCCAGGGCCGCGAAGTGGATCATTTCCAGCGCTTTGTGCGCCCGCAGCGCCGCCCGTTGCTGACGCCGTTCTGCCGCCAGCTTACCCATATCACCCAGGCCAATATCGACGCGGCAACCCCGTTGAACGAGGTGTGGCCGCTGTTCGAACGCTGGCTGGGCCAGCATCGTACGCGCCTGGAAGGCTGGGCCAGTTGGGGCGACTACGACCGCCAGCAACTGGAACTGGAGTGGCAGCGCCATGGCCTGGACAGCGCCCTGGCCCACACGCCCCATATCAACCTCAAGCAGCGCTTCGCCAAGGCCCGACGCCTGGACAAGCCGCTGGGGCTCAACGGCGCGCTGCAACTGGCGGGGATGCAGTTCCATGGCCAGCAGCACCGGGCACTGGAAGACGCGCGCAACACCGCCCGCCTATTGCCGCTGATTTTGCCGGTCTAGGCAGCCTCGCAAGGCTTGGGCATACTGGCCAACCTTTTCCATAACGCTGCCCTCGCTTCGACAGGGAAGGCAACTTTTTCCGAGGATTCGCCCATGTTCAAAGTCAACGAGTACTTCGACGGCACCGTCAAGTCGATCGCGTTCGGCACCGCTGAAGGTCCGGCGACCATCGGTGTGATGGCCCCGGGTGAATATGAGTTCGGCACTGCCCAGCGTGAAATCATGCACGTCGTCTCCGGCGCGCTGACCGTGAAACTGCCGGATGCCAGCGAGTGGCAGACCTTCTCCGCCGGCAGCCAGTTCAACGTACCGGCCAACAGCAAATTCCAGCTGAAGGTCGAGGTCGACACCGCTTACCTGTGCGAATACCGCGGCTAAGGTTTCAGCCAGGCAAAAAAATGCCCGTTTCCTACTAGAAGGAGACGGGCATTTTTTATGGGCGATGGATTATTCGAGGATCGTCACCGGCATGCCGACTTCCAGATGACCCACGCCATCGTTGACCAGGTTCTGGCCGAACATCGCGCCATCCTCGGTCTTGCGGTAGCCATTCAAAGTGGCGAAGGGTTCACGGTCGGCGCTGCGCTCGCCGGTGCGCGGGTCGATGGTGGTGAGGATGCAGCGTGCGCACGGCTTGACCACCCGGAACTCCACGTCGCCGATGCGCAGGCGCTTCCAGCCATCTTCGGCAAACGCGTCGGCACCTTCGATCACCAGGTTGGGGCGAAAGCGCAGCATCTCCATGGGGCGGCCGACCTTCTCGGACAGGTCTTCCAGGGAGGCCTGGCCGATCAGCAGCAAGGGATAACCGTCGGCCAGCGCCACCTGGTCATCGTCGCGGCCATAACCGGACTGAGTGGTGCGCGCCCGCTTGAGCGGCATGTGCACCAACCGGGTCGGCGCGCCGACAAACTCGCTGACCCACGCGGCGGCTGCGTCGCCGGCATCCGGCAGGCGCGGGGTGTCGCGCCAGATGGTCACGCCGCGCAACGCAGCGTCTTCATCGGGCAATGCGACGTCAAGGGAGGTATAGCCAGGCGAACTCAGGGTCAGGCCGCCGGCGCTGTTCCACAAGGCCGACAGCTGGCTCATCTTGGTGACGGCGCGTTGCGTCAGGAAGCGGCCACTGGCCTCGTCCACCAGCATCCAGCGTCGATCCCCGTCCAACCCGAGCTTATCCAGGCCGCTGTGTTGCAACGATTCGGCCTTGCCGGATTTCAAGGGGTAACGGTACAACGCGCTGAGACGGAGCATGGGCCTGCATTCCTGAGGGGCGAAGCCCATCACCCTAAGGTCAAGCCGACTGTTCGTCCAGCATCAGTCGTTGGCGCACCACATCCACCAGTTTGTCAGGCTGGAACTTGGACAGGAAATTGTCGCAGCCGACCTTCTTCACCATCGATTCGTTGAAGCTGCCAGACAGCGAGGTGTGCAGCACCACATACAGTTTGCGCAGGCGCGGGTCGTTGCGGATCTCGGTGGTGAGACGGTAGCCGTCCATTTCCGGCATTTCGGCGTCGGTGAAGATCATCAATAGTTTGTCGGTCATCACGTGACCGGCGTCGGCCCACGACTTGAGCATGTTCAGCGCTTTGAGGCCATCACTGGCGATGTGCATTTTCACGCCCAACTGGCCGAGGGTGTCACGCAGCTGCGACAGCGCCACGTTGGAGTCGTCCACCAGCAGCACTTCGCGGCCACGGGCGCGTTCGAGCACTGGGTCTTCGAGTTTTTCCCGGGAGACCTTGGCGTTGTAAGGCACGATCTCGGCGAGGACTTTTTCCACGTCGATGATTTCCACCAACTGGTCGTCGACCTTGCTGATGGCGGTGAGGTAATGCTGGCGACCGGCGCTGGTCGGAGGTGGCAGGATGGCTTCCCAGTTCATGTTGACGATGCGGTCCACACCGCCCACCAGGAACGCCTGCACCGAGCGGTTGTACTCGGTGACAATGATGGTGCTGTTCGGGCCCGGCACCAGCGGGCGCATGCCGATGGCTTGGGATAGGTCGATCACCGGCAGGGTCTGGCCGCGCAGGTTGACCACGCCACACACAAACGGATGGCGCTGGGGCATCAGCGTGAGCTTGGGCAATTGCAGGACTTCCTGCACCTTGAACACGTTAATGGCGAACAACTGCCGCCCGGCCAGGCGAAACATGAGGATCTCTAGGCGATTCTCACCCACCAGTTGCGTGCGTTGATCTACCGTGTCGAGAATGCCGGCCATTGGAAGCTCCTGATATGCGCGGGTAAGTGCTGCGCGTAGGGGTTGTGCAGTTCACTAAGCTGTTTATCGGCGGCAAGCGCCAGATCTTGACCCCGTTAAAATGCCACGTAAATTAATTGATGTCACACTGACATCATGCTTTACTGGCCGCGCTGCTTCATAAGCGGGCAAGACGGCATTGCGCGACACACAAATCGACGCAAGGTTCCCGCTTGTAAGGGATTCCCCTATGCGCAATCAGGTCCAACCTGATATTCGCAATATCTAATAGCCATTAATGTGACGCCATTCTCATTGCATGAATGGAGTCAGGCTTTTGTTTGCCATCTCACGTCCTCGCCCGCTGGGTGTTCCAGACATTTACGTCGCGGCAAATGAAGGTGTGCAACTGGGCCTGCTCACGAGGGCTTGGCAGCGCCCTTGCAGTCATTTCAATAAACTTCCTACCAAAAGCTCAGAAGTAACCTACAAGCAAGAGCAATATTTCAGCGCTAGCTTTAAGCCATTGACCCGCAGCGACATCTCATCGCCCGATTCCATATTGTGGAGACTTGCATGATGAACGACGGTAAAGAGTGGCAGCTCGCACTTTCGGCGTTTCTGCTGGAGGCTGAAAAACTGTTGAACCGGTCAGAGGAATGCCTGAGCCATCTGCATCTGATTCGTAACGACAGCGACGCCATCGACTGCATGACACTCAGCCTGGCCAAGCTCGCGGAACAGGCCGACACCCTGGCGCTGCAAGCCATCAGCGAATTTTCCGGACATATCCACGGCCTGATTGCCAACGCTGAAAACCCGTTGCAATTGCACGACCAGGCGCTGGAGGCGCTGCATGACTGCCTGACTTTACTGGCCTGGCAATTAGAACTGATCGACACCAAAACCGGTCAGTTGGCGTTGGATGAAACCGAGCAAACCACGTTGATTGCGACGGTCAGCCTGCAAATCCCGCAAAAGGGCTTCACCTATAAACCGCAGCAACGTTTGCATCACGCCTCTTGAGCGATTGGCAGGTCGTATTTCGCAACGCGACTTATCTAAAAACGACAGGCGTTAACGATTCCATCACCTATAACGTCCATTAACGTTACAACTTCGTTTAAATAGTAAAACTTCCCATGCTTCATACGCTGATATCACCCACTACATCCCCTCGTTTAATTGGTCGGCACAGCACGGTGTCAGGCGACCAACGGTTACAGGGGTGTTACTATGCGTCGCTCGAAGTCATTCAACTTCCTGTATATAAACGATTCGGCCACGCACGCCAGACTGAGCCCCGTCAGACGTGACCGGACTTCCCGCAGCGAACCTTCATTGGCTCCATCCGTTATGTACGCCAGCCTCAAGTCACTCCTCGCCAGGTCCGTGCCCCGCAGCCATGCTCGCCGCCTGACCCTTGGCCTGTGCCTTGCCTCGCTGCTGATCAGTCTGTGGGCCTACAGCGAGTCCGCGCCATTGCCACTGACGGTGTTGCTGCTCAACCTGGCCACCCTGATGGTGGTGGGTCTGCAACAATGGCGCTCACGCAAATCCATCCGCTTCCAGCCCCAGGAATTGGCCGATCGTCTGTTGCAGGTCCAGGAAAACGAACGCCATCGCCTCAGCCGTGAACTGCACGACGATATCGGCCAACTGCTCACCGCCGCCAAACTGCAGAGCGAATGGCTCAAGCGTCGCCTGCCGGATGACCTGCAAGACCAATGCACGATGCTGTGCAATACCCTGAACGAAACCCTGGCCAAGGTGCGCGATGTGTCTGCCATCCTCAACCCCCGGCAACTGAGCAGCCTGGGCCTGGAAGCCAGCCTGCGCGCGCACCTACTCAAAACCCTGGAAAACAGCCCCGTTCACTGGAGCCTGGAATGCCGACAACGCCTCACCGGCATCCCGGAAGAAATGGCCGTAGCGGCGTTTCGCATTACCCAGGAAGCGGTGACCAACATGCTGCGCCACGCCCAGGCCCAGAACCTGCTGGTGCGTCTGCAACGCCTGCCCGAAGGGTTATCGCTGACAATTCGCGATGACGGCCGTGGCTTCGCGCCGGCGAGCAACCCAGCCCGTGAAGGTCAGCGAGGCATGGCAGGCATGGTCGAACGTATCGAACAACTGGGTGGCACGCTGTCCGTCAGCAGCCAGCCCGGGCAAGGCACGCGCATCGACGCACTTTTTCCCTGGGCGCCGCGCGCCCTCGAACGGGCCAACTCCCCTAAGGTTCTCGAGTGACCTGCACATTACTTCTAGTGGATGACCATGCACTGATCAGGGCCGGCGTGCGTGCCCTGATCCAGGATATTCCCGGCTACACCGTGATCGGCGAAGCCAACGATGGGGCACAGTTACTTGAGCAGTTCCACGCATTGCAACCGGACATGGTGCTGCTGGACCTGTCGATGAAGCACACCGGCGGCCTGGACGCCTTGCAGCAACTCAAGGCCGCCTACCCGCGCTGCAAGGTGCTGATCCTGTCGATGCACACCGACCCGCAACTGATCATGTGCGCGCTGGAGGCCGGCGCCCATGGCTACCTGCTCAAGGACACCACGGCCAACGAGCTGGAACACGCCCTGCGAGCCCTGTGCAATAACGAGCGCTACCTGAGCCCGGCGATCGCCCATACCGTGATCAACCAGGCGCTGGTACGCAGCCAAGGGCCCACTGCGTCGTCCGGCTACGGCCACAAACTCACGGCACGGCAGTTGGAAATCCTGCGCCTGATCGTGCGCGGCAAGTCCACGCGTGAGATCGCCCACGGCCTGGGCCTGAGCATCAAAACCGTGGAAGCTCACCGTTCGCAAATCATGAAGCGCTTGCAGATATTCGACGTGGCGGGGCTGGTGCTATTCGCGGTGCGCGAGCAGATCATCAGCCTGGACGACTAGGGGCGAACCCAGCGGCAAATGCACGCGCAAGGCCTTGGGCAGGGCTTCGAAACGCAGGTCGTCGCCCTGGAGCGGTTCACCATCCAGGTTGATGTACAGCCCTTCGGCCTGTTTGATCTGCACCCAGGGCAGCCGCGCGCGGACGAACATGTTGTCCAGGCCCCAGCCATTGCTCATCAGTTCGCGCAAAGTACCGACCACTTCCTGGGGTGCCGGTAGGATACTGACATCGAGCAACCCATCATCGGCCATCGCCTCCGGGCACAGCGCATGCCCGCCGCCGGCCTGGCGACCGTTGCCGATACCCAGCGCCAGCATCTCGCCCTTCCACTGGAAACCCGGGCCTTCCAACTCCCCATAGGCGGCCTTCAACTCGCTGAAACGCGTCAGACCGGTAAACAGGTACGCCGCCCCCCCGAGGATTTTTTTCAGGTCTTCGGAGGTATTGGCGGTGACCTGGCTGCCGAAACCGCCGGTGGCCATGTTGAGGAAAATCTGCCCGCCAACCTGGCCGAGGTCGATCGCCCGCGGCGCCACATCCAGCAGCGCCAGGGCCTGGGCCGGCTCCAGCGGCACGCCGGCGGCCTTGGCGAAATCATTGGCGGTGCCCAGGGGCATCAGCACCAGGCTGGCATCGGCTTTGGCCTGGGCCATCGCTTCAGCCACGTCGCGCAAGGTGCCGTCGCCGCCGCCGGCAATGATGTGGGTATAACCGTCGTCGAGGGCCTCCCTGACCAGACGCTGTGCATCACCGCCCTCCCACGTTACCCGCACCGCCAACTCCCAACCCTGCTCACGCCGGGCCAGCACGGCGCTGCGCACGTCCTCGTTGAGGGCTTGCTTGCCGTGGAGGATCAACAGTGCCTTGGGGGTGCTCATGCAGGGAATCTCCTGATTCAAAGGTGCTTGAAGGATGTGGACCTTGGCAGAGGAGAAAAAAGTCAGTGGGATTGGAAATTAATTGGGCGGCAGAGCGCTATCCGTCGCAAACACGACGACTCATAACGGCGTACCACCGATGGCAATCAGCTCTTATGCAACTTACTCATCAACTGCGCCTCAGCCTGGGTCAAGCCGCACGACTGGGTCAGGTCATCCACCGTCGCGCCCATCCCCACCAACTTTGCCGCTTGGGCAAACGACAGGTTGGCAGGATCGCGCTGCTCCAACTGCTCCAGCTTGTCGGGCATCGGTGCGAGGATCGCGCGCAGCTCATGCACCTCATCCCCGACCCGCACGGCACTCTTTTGGTAATGGTCGACGCGCTTAACCAGCTCCACGATGCGTCGGTCACGCACCGCATCGCGCTCGGCCTGCTGCAACGCCAATTCGCGCTGCCGAGCCATGTAGCGCAGCAGAAAACCCAGGGTCCCGGCCCACAACAGGGCCAGGACGATCACCGCGACCTCAAGGAACAATCAAATGCTCTCCAGTTCCGACCATTCTTCTTCGCTCATCATTTTGTCCAGCTCAACCAGAATCAACAGTTCGTTGTTCTTGTTGCACACGCCCTGGATAAACTTGGCCGACTCTTCGTTGCCCACGTTCGGCGCAGTTTCCACTTCCGATTGGCGCAGGTAGACCACCTCGGCGACGCTATCGACCAGGATACCGACCACTTGCTTGTCGGCTTCGATGATGACGATGCGCGTGTTGTCAGTAACTTCGGCGGTATCCAGGCCGAAACGCTGGCGCGTATCGATCACGGTCACCACGTTGCCACGCAGGTTGATGATACCCAGCACGTAGCTAGGAGCACCCGGGACCGGGGCGATCTCGGTATAGCGCAGCACTTCCTGCACACGCATCACGTTGATACCGTAGGTCTCGTTGTCCAGCTTGAAGGTTACCCATTGCAGAATCGGATCGTCCGAGCCTTTTTGTGCAGATGCTGACATATTCATACCCATGACCCCTTCAAATGCCGTTGGATACGGCGTGTGTGCTTCATTCGCCAACCGCACACCCGTGCGGCCGGCGTGTTCAATCAACTGCGTTTGTTACCGGGCATCGACTTGACGGCGCCGCTGGCGATCAACTCGGCCAGTTCGGCGACGTCGAGCAACGCGCACATGTGTTCGATCACGGTGCCGGCCAGCCAAGGCCGCTGGCCCCGGTGGCTGCGCCATTTGATTTCGTTCGGGTCCAGGCGCAGCGAGCGGCTGACCTGATGCACCGCCAGCCCCCACTCGTAGCCCTGAACGGAAATAACGTATTGCAGGCCCTCGCGGAAATCGTCGCGGTAGCGGTCGGGCATCACCCAGCGCGCGGTGTCCAACACCTTGAGGTTGCCGGCCTGGCTGGGCAGGATGCCGAGGAACCACTCCGGCTGGCCGAACAGCGGCGTCAGCTCGTGACCTTCCAAAGAGTAGATCGAACCCAGGCACACCAGCGGCACCGCCAGGGTCAACCCGGCGACATCGAACAGCAGGCATTCGAAAGGCTCGGCGGCCCACGCCGGACGGTCATCGCCGCTCACCGGCGGCGGCGTGATGCTCGGCGGCAGGTGCACGTCCACCACCGGCTCGATCACCACGGGCGCCGCCACCAACGGTTCCGCCGCCACAGGCTCTGCCACTACGGGTACGACCGGCGCGACAATCGGCGCTACGATCCGGGCGTCTCGGGCCTGCTCTTCCAGCACCGCCAGTTGGAATTCATCCAGCGTACTGCTGGGCTCAACCACCGGCTCCAGCACCAGAATCGGTTCCGGCAGCACCTCATCGGTGGCTTCCTGCAACAGGGCATCCAGGTAGGATTCCAGGGCCAGTTGCGGCCGGGTCTTGGTCTTGAGTTCGACAGGACGGTTCATCATGCCACCTGCGCCACGAGTTGCTGGGACAGCAAGTGTTTGAGCAACGCACGGTAGGCCATCACGCCACGACTCTTGCCATCGAACTGCGACGGCGTGAGCCCTGCGCGGCTGGCGTCACGCAGGCGCGTATCCACCGGAATGTAGCCTTGCCAGATGGTGTCCGGGTAGGCGTCGCGCAATACCCGCAGGGTGCCCAGCGACGCCTGGGTGCGGCGGTCGAAAAGGGTCGGCACGATGCTGAACGGCAGCGGCTGTTTGCGCGAGCGATTGATCATCGCCAGGGTGCTGACCATACGCTCAAGGCCTTTGACAGCCAGGTGCTCGGTCTGCACCGGGATCACCAGTTGCTGGCTGGCGGCCAGCGCGTTGACCATCAGCACGCCCAGCAGCGGCGGGCTGTCGATAATGGCGTAGTCAAAGTCCTGCCACAGTTGCGCCAGGGTCTTGGCAATCACCAGGCCCAGGCCGCTCTGCCCTGGCGACTGACGCTCAAGGGTGGCCAGCGCGGTACTGGAAGGCAGCAGGGAAATGCTCTCATTGCTGGTGGGCAACAGCAGTTGCCCGGGCAGGTCGCCAGGCACGTTGCCCTTGTGCAGGAACAGGTCAAAGCAGCTGTGTTCCAGCGCATCCGGGTCGTAGCCGAAATAGCTGGTCATCGAGCCGTGGGGGTCCAAGTCCACCACGACCACACGCTTGCCCGCCTCGGCCAGCAAACCGGCCAGAGCGATGGAGGTGGTGGTCTTGCCGACTCCACCTTTTTGATTGGCAACTGCCCAGACTCTCATTCGGATGATTCCTCCCGGCAGGCACAGGCGCGACCGAGACATTGCATAACGTTATTGAGCCGGTGACGGAGAATTGACGGCACTCTGACCCACCGGCGGCTTAACCGCTGGCGGTGCAGTTTGTGTGCCAGCACGCCTCAAGGCCGCATCCGGTGTTGCATTGGCGGTGCCGGTGCCGGTCAGGCTGCGGCGCACATCCAGGTTGCGCGACACCACCAGCACTACCCGACGGTTGCGCGCGCGCCCTTCCAGCGTGGCGTTATTGGCCACTGGCTGGAATTCGCCATAGCCCACCGACGCCAGGCGCCCGGGGTTCACACCCTGCATCGCCAGCATGCGCACGATGCTCGCCGCGCGGGCCGAGGACAGTTCCCAGTTGGTAGGGTACTGCGCGGTGCTGATCGGAATATTGTCGGTAAAACCTTCGACATGAATCGGGTTCTCGAACGGCTTAAGGATCGCCGCCACTTTGTCGATGATGGTGAACGCCTGGTCGCTGGGCATCGCATCGGCGCTGGCGAACAACAGGCTGGAATTCAGCTCGATCTCGACCCACAACTCATTGCCGCGCACGGTCATCTGGTTGGAACTGATCAGGTCGCCAAACGCCGCGCTGATGTCATCGGCGATGCTTTTCAACGGGTCGCTGGTTCCGCCCACGCCGGCGGCGGTCTCATCGCTGTCGTTGACCAGCGGCTTGGCCGGGGTCACGGTGCGGGGCCGCTCTTCGCCGATGGGAATCGGCTTGAGCGAACGGTCGGCGTCGTTGAACACCCCGATCAGCGCTTGGGAAATCACTTTGTACTTGCCTTCGTTGATCGACGAGATGGAGTACATCACCACGAAAAACGCGAACAGCAGGGTGATGAAGTCCGCGTAGGACACCAGCCAGCGTTCATGGTTGACGTGTTCTTCAGGCTCGCGACGGCGACGGCTCACAACCCATACCTCCCATCAATCCATGAAGCCCTGGAGCTTCAATTCGATGGAGCGCGGGTTCTCGCCCTCGGCAATCGACAGCAGACCTTCGAGCAACATTTCGCGGTACCGCGACTGGCGCGTGGCAATCGATTTGAGCTTGCTGGCCACCGGCAGCAACACCAGGTTGGCGCTCGCCACGCCGTAGATGGTGGCGACAAAGGCCACGGCAATGCCGCTGCCCAATTGCGACGGATCGGCCAGGTTGCCCATCACATGGATCAGGCCCATCACCGCACCGATGATGCCGATGGTCGGCGCGTAGCCGCCCATGCTTTCAAAGACTTTGGCGGCATTGATATCGCGGCTTTCCTGGGTGTAGAAATCCACCTCAAGGATGCTGCGGATCGCTTCCGGCTCGGCGCCGTCCACCAGCAACTGCAAGCCTTTGCGCGCGTAGCTGTCAGGCTCGGCATCGGCCACGCCTTCCAGGCCCAGCAGGCCTTCCTTGCGTGCGGTGAGGCTCCAGTTGACCACGCGATCGATGCCACCGGCCAAGTCCACACGGGGCGGGAAAATAATCCAGATCAGGATCTGCATGGCGCGCTTGAACGAACTCAACGGCGATTGCAGCAACGCGGCGCCCACCGTGCCGCCGATCACGATCAGCGCCGCTGGGCCGTTGGCCAGGGCGCCCAGGTGGCCGCCCTCCAGGTAGTTGCCGCCGATGATGGCGACAAATGCCATGGTGATGCCAATCAGACTCAAGACATCCATCAGAGGCAGGCCTCCACCAGATGCTTGCCGATGTCATCCAGGCTGTAGACGGCGTCGGCCAGGTTGGCTTTGACGATGGCCATGGGCATGCCATAGATCACGCAGCTGGCTTCGTCCTGGGCCCAGATCGCGCTACCGCCCTGCTTGAGCAGGCGCGCGCCTTCGCGGCCATCGGCGCCCATGCCGGTCAGGACCACCGCCAGAACTTTGTCGCCGTAAGACTTAGCGG
Source organism: Pseudomonas sp. S4_EA_1b (assembly GCF_016307435.1). Lineage (NCBI taxonomy): Bacteria > Pseudomonadati > Pseudomonadota > Gammaproteobacteria > Pseudomonadales > Pseudomonadaceae > Pseudomonas > Pseudomonas sp. S4_EA_1b. Next base: position 119,670 of record NZ_JAEILC010000045.1, read on the forward strand.
CCGAACCAAAGGTGATGTCCACGCAGGGTTTGTAGTTGAGGCGTTCGTCACCCGGCAGGATTTTGATCGCACCCCGGCCGTCGACCATCATCTGCTTGCCGCCCGGGGCCAGCAGCGCCAGGCCGGGCCGCAGGATGTCGCCATCCTCGGCTTCCTTGACGCTGATGCGGCACAGCTTGTCCAGGCGCTCGGCAAACGCCTTGGTGAACGCGGCCGGCATGTGCTGGATCAACACGATCGGCGCCGGAAAGTTGGCCGGCAATTGGGTCAGCACGCGCTGCAACGCCACCGGGCCACCGGTAGAGGTGCCGATGGCGACCAGTTTGTAGGCCTTGCGCTTGGGCGCCGGGGACTGGGCCGTTGCCGCTGGCGCAGACGCACGCACAGGTGCCGCTGCGGGGCGGGCAACCGGTGCGGGCGCGGGGCGCCCGAACGTCGAGGCACTCGCTGGCGCCGGTGCTGCAACAGGTGTCGGGGCCGGCGCGGGGGCGCTGAACAGGCTGCGACGGTTGCTGCGGGAAATGCTGTGGACTTTCTCGCACAGCAGTTGCTTGACCTTCTCGGGGTTGCGCGAGATGTCTTCGAAATTCTTCGGCAGGAAGTCCACCGCCCCTGCATCCAGCGCGTCGAGGGTCACTCGGGCGCCTTCATGGGTCAGCGAGGAGAACATCAACACCGGAGTCGGGCAGCGCTGCATGATGTGCCGCACCGCCGTGATGCCGTCCATCATGGGCATCTCGTAGTCCATGGTGATGACATCTGGCTTCAACGCAATGGCTTGATCAATCGCCTCTTTACCGTTGGTGGCCGTGCCGACCACCTGGATGCTTGGATCGGCGGAAAGAATTTCCGAGACGCGGCGGCGGAAGAAACCCGAATCGTCCACCACCAGGACCTTGACTGCCATAAACACTCCGTTAGGCGGGGCGGGCAATACCGCCCTGCCCCGCCAGAATCAAATACGCCGAGCGGCGTAACGCTTGAGCATGCTCGGAACATCGAGAATCAGCGCGATCCGACCGTCACCGGTGATGGTCGCACCCGACATGCCCGGGGTTCCCTGCAGCATTTTGCCCAAAGGCTTGATGACCACTTCTTCCTGGCCGACCAACTGATCGACCACAAAGCCGATGCGTTGAGTGCCCACGGAGAGAATCACCACATGGCCTTCGCGCTGTTCTTCATGGGCCGCCGAAGCCACCAGCCAGCGCTTGAGATAGAACAGCGGCAAGGCCTTGTCGCGCACGATCACCACTTCCTGGCCGTCCACCACGTTGGTGCGCGACAGGTCGAGGTGGAAGATCTCGTTGACGTTGACCAACGGGAAGGCGAACGCCTGGTTGCCCAGCATCACCATCAGGGTCGGCATGATCGCCAGGGTCAACGGCACCTTGATGACGATCTTCGAGCCCTGGCCCTTGGTCGAGTAGATATTGATCGAACCGTTGAGCTGGCTGATCTTGGTCTTGACCACGTCCATGCCCACGCCACGGCCCGACACGTCGGAAATCTCGGTTTTGGTAGAGAAGCCTGGGGCGAAGATCAGGTTGTAGCACTCGGTGTCGGTCAGGCGGTCGGCGGCGTCTTTGTCCATCACGCCACGCTTGACCGCGATGTTACGCAGGATGGCCGGGTCCATGCCTTTGCCGTCGTCGGTAATCGACAGCAGGATATGGTCGCCTTCTTGCTCGGCCGCCAGGATCACTTTGCCGCCACGGGACTTGCCCGAGGCTTCGCGTTCTTCCGGGGTTTCCACGCCGTGGTCGACGGCGTTACGCACCAAGTGGACCAGCGGGTCGGCCAGGGCCTCGACGAGGTTTTTGTCGAGGTCGGTCTCTTCGCCCACCAACTCCAGGTTGATCTCTTTCTTCAACTGACGCGCCAGGTCGCGAACCAGGCGTGGGAAGCGGCCGAAGACTTTCTTGATCGGCTGCATCCGCGTCTTCATCACCGCGGTTTGCAGGTCGGCGGTAACCACGTCGAGGTTCGACACGGCCTTTTGCATGGACTCATCGCCACTGCTCAGGCCCAGGCGCACCAGGCGGTTACGCACCAGCACCAGTTCGCCGACCATGTTCATGATGTCGTCCAGGCGCGCGGTATCGACCCGCACGGTGGTTTCGGCTTCACTGGCAGGCTTGTCGGCCACCGGCGCGGCGGCAGCAGCCCGGGCGGGTGCCGCAGCCGGAGCGGCCGCTGCGGGCTTGGGCGCTGCGGCAGGCGCCGCGGCCTTGGCGGCGACCGGTGCAGGTTTGGCGGCGGTAGCGGCGGCCGCAGAAGCGGCCGGCGCAGGCACTTCGCTGAATTTGCCCTTGCCGTGCAAATCATCCAGCAACGCTTCGAATTCATGATCGGTGATCAGCCCGTCACCGGCAGGTGCCGCAGCGGCTGCCGGCTTGGCATCAGCCGGCGCGGCGGCGGTGGCCGCGACTTCCGGCAACGCGTCGGCGGCAAAGGTACCCTTGCCGTGCAACTGGTCGAGCAACGCTTCGAACTCGTCGTCGGTGATATCGGTGCTGGCAGCCGCAGCGGCCGGTGCAGGCGGCGCGGCGGCAGGCGCCACGGCATCGGCGGCGAACTGGCCTTTGCCATGCAACTGATCGAGCAGCGACTCGAATTCGGCGTCGGTTATGTCTTCGCTGGTCGGAGCGTCAACCGGGGCCGGGGCCGCAGCGGCCGGCGCTTCGGCTTCGGCCTTGACCGCGCTGAGGGAGCTGAGCAGCTGTTCGAATTCACTGTCGGTCACGTCCGGTTCCGGCGCCGGTTCAGGCTCCGGCACGGCCTCGACCACGGGCTCCGCCGACAGGTCGGCAGGCTCTGCATAGCGCGCCAGGGCGGCCAGCAGTTCCGGGGTGGCGGCAGTGATCGGCGCACGTTCGCGCACTTGGCCGAACATGCCGTTGACCGCATCGAGTGCTTCGAGAATCACGTCCATCAACTCCGAGTCGACGTGCCGCTCACCCTTGCGCAGGATGTCGAACACGTTCTCGGCGATGTGGCAGCACTCCACCAGCTCATGGAGCTGGAGGAAGCCGGCGCCCCCTTTTACAGTATGAAAACCGCGAAAAATTGCATTGAGCAGGTTCGCATCATCCGGGCGGCTTTCCAGCTCGACCAGTTGTTCGGACAGTTGCTCTAAAATTTCGCCGGCCTCTACAAGGAAATCCTGAAGGATCTCTTCATCGGCGCCGAAGCTCATGTGGGTGCTCCTTAGAAGCCTAAACTGGATAACAGGTCATCTACGTCATCCTGACCTGACACAACGTCTTCACGTTTATCGGCATGAATCTGCGGACCTTCACCCTTGGCGAGATGTTTTTGTGGATCTTTTTCCGAGAGGATCGCTGCGCGGTCATGTTCGATGCCGGCGAAACGGTCAACCTGACCGGCCATGAGCACCAGTTTGAGCAAGTTGCTTTCCACTTCGGTGACCAATTGCGTCACGCGCTTGATCACCTGACCGGTCAGGTCCTGGTAATCCTGAGCCAGCAGAATATCGTTGAGGTTGCTGGACACCGTGCGGTTGTCCTGCTCGCTGCGTGACAAGAACCCTTCGACCCGGCGCGCCAGCTCGCGGAACTCTTCAGCCCCCACTTCCCGGCGCATAAAACGACCCCAGTCGGCATTCAGGGTCTGAGCTTCGGTGGCCATGCCGTTGACCAGAGGCGTGGCGTTTTCCACCAGGTCCATGGTGCGGTTGGCCGCGGCCTCGGTCAGCCTGACCACATAGGACAGGCGTTCGGTGGCATCCGTGATCTGCGAGATTTCTTCGGCCTGGGGCATGTGCGGGTCAATCTGGAAATTGACGATTGCACTGTGCAGCTCGCGTGTGAGCTTGCCCACTTCCTGGTACAGGCCTCGGTCACGGGTCTGATTGAGCTCATGGATCAACTGCACCGCGTCGCCGAAATGGCCTTTTTCAAGACTGTCGACCAGTTGGTGAGCATGTTTTTTCAGGGTGGACTCAAAGTCTCCCTGTGACGTTTCTTGATGCTCCATAGCTCCCCCGCGATGGCATTAGCCGTGGATGCGTTCGAAGATTTTTTCGATCTTCTCTTTCAACGCCTGTGCAGTGAATGGCTTGACCACATAACCGTTAACACCGGCCTGGGCGGCCTCGATGATCTGCTCGCGCTTGGCTTCGGCGGTTACCATCAGCACCGGCAGGTTGCGCAGTTTTTCATCGGCGCGCACCCAGCGCAGCAGGTCGATACCGGTCATGCCCGGCATGTTCCAGTCCGTCACCAGAAAGTCGATGCCTCCGCTGTTGAGGATCGGCTGTGCAGTAATGCCATCGTCCGCCTCGACCGTGTTGGTGAACCCAAGGTCACGCAACAGGTTTTTTATGATCCGCCGCATCGTTGAGAAGTCATCAACGATGAGGATTTTCATGTTCTTGTCCAATTCGACCTCCAAGCAGTCTTAAACGCGCCCAGCACCTGGACGCGCCATTTCAATCAACAGGCATTACACAAAAAGGACTGCCGGGGCCACCACGGGCCGAACCCGCGCAGGCCAATCGCCCCCGCGGTATCGCTCTGCAGTGTCCCCACACTGCCTGTCAGCGCGCTCGCCACTCTCCCAAACGCCCCCGCAAGCGGGCGGCGCACTGGCTGTGCAACTGGCTGACTCGCGATTCGCTGACCCCCAGGACCTCACCGATTTCCTTGAGGTTCAGCTCTTCGTCGTAGTACAGCGCCAACACCAATCGTTCACGCTCCGGCAAATTGGCGATCGCGTCCGCCAACGCCCCCTGGAAACGCGCATCTTCCAGGTCGCGCGACGGCTCCATGTGAGCGCTCGCGCCGTCCTCGTGCAGCCCTTCGTGTTCGCCGTCCTGCAGCAGGTCGTCGAAACTGAACAGGCGGCTGCCCAAGGTATCGTTCAAAATCCCGTAATAATCGTCGAGACTCAATTGGAGTTCGGCCGCAACTTCATGATCTTTAGCGTCGCGACCGGTTTTTGCTTCAATTGCACGAATTGCGTCACTGACCATGCGCGTATTGCGGTGCACCGAACGGGGTGCCCAATCACCTTTGCGCACTTCATCGAGCATCGCCCCACGGATACGGATACCCGCATAGGTCTCGAAACTCGCGCCCTTGGTTGCGTCGTACTTGGTCGACACTTCGAGCAGGCCGATCATGCCGGCCTGAATCAAATCTTCGACCTGCACGCTGGCAGGCAACCGGGCCAGCAAGTGGTAGGCAATGCGCTTGACCAGGGGCGCATAGCGCTCGATCAGTTCACCCTGGCTGTCACGCGCCGATTTCTTATAGAGGTTGTAGCCGCTCGATGTCATAGCACTGGTCCTGCGCTCGTCTGATGCACCAATCGCTCGACGAAAAACTCCAGATGCCCACGCGGGTTGGCGGGCAAAGGCCAGGTATCGACCTTCTGAGCAATAGCCTTGAACGCCAAGGCGCATTTCGAACGAGGGAATGCTTCGTAGACCGCACGCTGCTTTTGCACGGCCTTGCGCACACACTCGTCGTAGGGAACTGCGCCGACGTATTGTAAGGCGACATCGAGAAAGCGATCCGTGACCTTGGTCAACTTGGCGAACAGGTTGCGTCCTTCCTGGGGGCTCTGGGCCATGTTGGCCAGGACGCGGAAGCGGTTCATGCCGTAGTCACGGTTAAGGAGTTTGATCAGGGCGTAGGCGTCGGTGATCGAGGTGGGTTCGTCGCAGACCACCAGCAGCACTTCCTGCGCGGCGCGCACAAAGCTGACCACGGATTCGCCGATCCCGGCGGCGGTGTCGATCACCAGCACGTCGAGGTTGTCGCCGATATCGCTGAACGCCTGAATCAGGCCGGCATGCTGCGCCGGGCTCAGGTGCACCATGCTTTGGGTACCGGAAGCGGCCGGCACGATGCGGATCCCGCCAGGGCCCTGCAGCAGCACGTCGCGCAGCTCACAGCGTCCCTCGATCACATCGGCCAGGGTGTGTTTGGGCGTCAGACCCAGCAGAACGTCGACGTTCGCCAGCCCCAGGTCAGCGTCCAGCAGCATGACGCGACGGCCAAGCTCTGCCAGCGCCAGGGACAAATTCACTGACACGTTCGTTTTTCCGACGCCACCTTTGCCGCCGGTCACCGCGATCACCTGTACGGGATGCATGCTGCCCATTTTATTTCTTTACCTTGTCTTGCTTAGACGCAGGCTACATGGCTTGGCCGCGTGAATCGCTTGCAGACCATCGATGTAGGTACATTGCATTGTGTTCATGTTGCTCAGCCCACCCGTTTTGCCGGGCTGTGGTAAAGATCAGCGAACATATCGGCCATCGCTTCCTCGCTCGGCTCGTCTTGCATTTGCACGCTGACTGCACGGCTGACCAACTGATGACGGCGCGGCAGATGCAGATCATCCGGGATCCGCGGCCCGTCGGTCAGGTAGGCGACCGGTAACGCATGACCGATAGCCAGGCTCAACACTTCGCCCAGGCTGGCGGTTTCGTCCAGTTTAGTCAGGATGCAACCGGCCAGCCCGCAGCGCTTGTAGCTGTGGTAGGCAGCGGTAAGAACCTGTTTCTGACTGGTGGTTGCAAGCACCAGATAATTTTTTGACTTGATGCCACGCCCGGCCAGGCTTTCCAACTGCATGCGCAGCGCCGGATCGCTGGCTTGCAGGCCGGCGGTGTCGATCAACACCACACGTTTGCGCAGCAGCGGGTCGAGGGCGTTGGCCAGGGATTGGCCCGGATCGACGTGAGTCACCGGCACATTCAGGATGCGCCCCAGGGTCTTGAGTTGTTCCTGGGCACCGATACGGTAGCTGTCCATGCTCACCAGCGCGATGTTATGCGCGCCGTACTTGAGCACATAGCGCGCCGCCAGTTTGGCCAGGGTGGTGGTCTTGCCCATGCCGGCGGGGCCGACCATGGCGATCACACCGCCCTCTTCCAGAGGTTCGATTTCCGGGGTGACGATCATGCGGGCCAAGTGGGCCAGCAGCATGCGCCAGGCTTGGCGCGGCTCAGCGATTTCAGTGGTGAGGGCCAGCAGGTCGCGGGACAACGGGCCGGACAGGCCGATGCGTTGCAGGCGACGCCACAGGTTGGCTTGCTGCGGCTTGCTGCCTTGCAGTTGGGTCCAGGCCAGGGAGCCCAGTTGCACTTCCAGCAGCTCGCGCAGGCCGTTGAGTTCAAAGCGCATCGAATCGAATACGCGCTGGTCGATCGCGGCGGCCGGTGCCGGCGCGGCGGGACGCGGTGGCTCGACGAAGGTTGGTTCCACCAACGGCTCGGCGGCGGTCAGTGGCAGCCCGGCGAACAACTGGCGATTGGTGGTGGCATCGCTGTCGCCACGCATGCTCAGTTCAGCCTGGGCCGAGACGATGCGCGATGCGGTCTTGCGCAGTTCATCTTCGAGTTCCATGTTGGGAACGCGCGGCGCCAGCGCCGAGGGGGTGTAGTCCAGGGCAGCCGTCAGCTCGACACCGCCGGCAATGCGACGGTTACCGATAATCGCGGCATCGGCGCCCAGCTCATCACGGACCAGTTTCATGGCCTGACGCATATCGGCGGCGAAAAAACGCTTCACTTGCATAACCCACTACCCTCAGCCGTTGGGCCCTACTGTCGCGACGATAGTCACTTGCTTGTTGTCAGGAATTTCCTGGTAAGCCAAAACGTGCAAATTCGGTACTGCCAGGCGTCCAAACCGCGACAACATCGCTCGGACCGGGCCCGCCACCAGCAGAATCACCGGTTGGCCCTGCATTTCCTGACGCTGTGCTGCGTCGATCAACGAACGCTGCAGTTTTTCAGCCATGCTTGGCTCCAGCAGAACGCCCTCTTCCTGGCCTTGTCCTGCCTTCTGAATACTATTGAGCAATATTTGTTCCAACCTTGGTTCCAAGGTGATCACAGGCAGCTCGGAGTCAAGCCCTACAATGCTTTGCACGATGGCGCGCGACAATCCGACGCGCACTGCCGCCACCAGCGCGGCGGTATCTTGACTCTTGGCGGCGTTGTTGGCGATGGCTTCGGCAATGCTGCGGATGTCGCGCACCGGCACCTGTTCGGCCAGCAGCGCTTGCAACACTTTGAGCAATTGCGACAACGACAGCACGCCCGGCACCAGTTCTTCGGCGAGTTTTGGCGAGGCTTTGCCGAGCAACCCCATCAATTGCTGGACTTCCTCGTGGCCGATCAGCTCGTGGGAGTGCTTGTAGAGGATCTGGTTGAGGTGGGTGGCAACTACCGTGCTGGCGTCCACCACGGTGTAACCCAGGGACTGTGCCTGGCTGCGCTGGCTGATTTCGATCCACACCGCGTCCAGGCCAAAAGCCGGATCTTTGGCGGTAATGCCATTGAGGCTGCCGAACACCTGCCCGGGATTGATCGCCAGTTCGCGGTCGGGGTAGATCTCGGCTTCGGCCAGGATCACGCCCATCAGGGTCAAGCGGTAAGCGCTGGGGGCCAGGTCGAGGTTGTCGCGGATGTGTACGGTGGGCATCAAAAAGCCCAGGTCCTGGGACAACTTTTTGCGCACACCCTTGATCCGCGCGAGCAATTGGCCGCCTTGGTTGCGGTCGACCAACGGGATGAGGCGGTAGCCGACTTCCAGGCCGATCATGTCGATCGGGGTCACGTCATCCCAGCCAAGCTCCTTGGTTTCCTGGGCGCGGGCCGGGGATGGCAGCAGCTCCTGCTGACGGACGATCTCTTGCTGGGCCTGTACTTTGACCATGTTCTGTTTTTTCCAGAACAGGTAGGCGGCGCCGCCGGCCAGCGCGGCCATGGTCAGGAACGACACATGGGGCATGCCCGGCACGACGCCCATGATCGCCATGATGCCAGCCGCTACGGCCAACGCCTTGGGCGACGCGAACATCTGCCGGCTGATCTGCTTGCCCATGTCTTCGGAGCCCGAAGCACGGGTCACCATGATCGCGGCTGCTGTTGATAACAACAGTGATGGCAATTGCGCCACTAAACCGTCACCGATGGTCAGCAAGGCGTACACCTTGCCGGCATCGCCGAAGCTCATGCCGTGCTGGAACATGCCGACAGCGACGCCGCCGATGAGGTTGATGAACAGAATCAACAGGCCGGCGATGGCGTCACCGCGCACGAATTTGCTGGCACCGTCCATAGAACCGTAGAACTCGGCTTCCTGGGCCACTTCCAAGCGGCGGGTCTTAGCCTGGTTCTGGTCGATCAGGCCGGCGTTGAGGTCGGCGTCGATGGCCATCTGTTTGCCGGGCATGGCGTCGAGGGTAAAGCGCGCGCTCACTTCGGAGATCCGCCCGGCACCTTTGGTCACCACCACGAAGTTGATGATCATGAGGATTGCGAACACCACAATACCGACCACGTAGTTACCGCCGATCACCACTTCACCGAAGGCCTGGATCACCTTACCGGCAGCGGCGTGGCCGTCCTGACCGTGGAGCATCACCACCCGGGTGGACGCCACGTTCAGCGCCAGGCGCAACAGGGTCGCCACCAACAGGATGGTGGGGAACACCGCAAAATCCAGCGGCCGCAGGGCATACACACACACCAGCAGCACCACCACGGACAGCGCGATGTTGAAGGTGAAGAACACGTCCAGCAGAAACGGCGGCATCGGCAACATCATCATTGCCAGCATCACCAGCAACAGCAACGGCACACCCAGATTGCCCCGCGACAGGTCAGTCAGGGTGCCACGGGCCGTACTGAGCATTTGAGAGCGATCCACCACCGGTATTCCTCGTTTCCTTGAAGCAAACTTTTGACGCCAGCTGGCGACTTGCAGGCGGTGTTGCAAGAAGCCTTCCAACTTTGCTTTTGTGCCTGGAGAACCTCACAAACACCCCGGGGCATCGGGTGTCAATCACTCCAAATGTGGGAGGGGGCTTGCCCCCGATTGCAGTCTGTCAGGCGCGGATCAGGTGCCTGATACACCACCATCGGGGGCAAGCCCCCTCCCACATTTGAGCTGTGTACAGCCAGTGCTGCTGAGGAAATTTATGGCAAGGAGTGAGGATCGTCTTCAGGAGGCCCGCTCCAGCACCGAAGACCTGAAGTTCAAAGGACGCGGACGTTTTCAGCTTGAGCCCCTTTGGGCCCCTGGGTAACCTCGAACTCCACTTTTTGCCCCTCTTCAAGCGTCTTGAATCCGTCGTTCTTTATGGCCGAGTAGTGGACAAATATATCGCCCCCACCTTCCTGGGTGATAAACCCAAAGCCCTTCTCCGCGTTGAACCACTTAACCGTGCCCGTCGCCATTGCCGTTCTCCATACACTTCAATAAAACACTCAGATCAACTTGATCTCGCACGCGTAAACACCATCCGGGCGATGGATCTTCTGGAACACCACTCTCTGTCCTTGCGAAAGCAAGCGACCTCCCGAGCTGAGTAAATCGACCGCCACCACCTCGCCCCTCCCCTCCGGCGCAATCAAACCCTTACCGGTCCGCGGGTCATACGTTTGAACCTTGCCTGTAAACACCTGCATTAACCCACTCCCTGCATCTTGAGGTGCAGTCACTCAGGCTATGGAACCGCGAGAACGCGACACTGACTACTGTCAAAGTTGACAGGTAGACGAGATCGCGCGACGAGTGGTAGCAGGCGTGGAAGGCAGTAGATGGCAAGCCTGCTCAGCACAGGCGTGGCGATCAGGAGTCGCGGCGCAGGTCCGGCGGGATGGGCAGGTCTTTGAGCGGATCGGGCCGCTTGCCTTTGCCGGCGCGGTACTGGCGAATCTGATAGACATAGGCCAACACCTGGGCCACGGCCAGGTACAACCCGGCAGGGATTTCCTGATCGAGGTCGGTGGAGTAAAAGATCGAGCGCGCCAACGCCGGCGATTCCAGCAGCAGAATGTCGTTGGCCACGGCAATTTCGCGGATTTTCAACGCGGTGAAATCGCTGCCCTTGGCCAGCAGCATTGGCGCTCCGCCCTTCTCCGGGTCGTATTTCAGGGCCACGGCGTAGTGGGTCGGGTTGGTGATAACCACGTCGGCATCCGGCACCGATGCCATCATCTTGCGCTGGGACATCTCGCGCTGCAGTTGGCGGATGCGCTGTTTGACCTCGGGCCGACCTTCCTGATCCTTGTGCTCGTCACGCACTTCTTGCTTGGTCATCAGCAGTTTCTTGTGGCTTTCCCACAGTTGGATCGGTGCATCCACCGCCGCGATCAGGATCAGTCCAGCCGCCATCCACAGCGCACTCCAACCCACCACCTGCACGCTGTGGATGATCGCCGACTCCAGGGGCTCATGGGCGATGCGCAGCAAGTCATCGATATCGGACGACAACACCGAAATGGCCACGAACAGAATCAGGATGAACTTGGCCAGGGCCTTGAGCAGCTCGACCAGCGCCTTGGCCGAAAACATGCGCTTGAGCCCCGCGGCCGGGTTCATGCGGCTGAACTTGGGCGCCATGCTGCTGGCGGCGAATAACCAACCGCCGAGGGACACGGGGCCGATCAGCGCAGCCAGCAGCAAAGTAATCAGGATCGGCTGCACGGCCAGGATCGCGATCTGGCCAGAATGCAGCAAATACTGGCCCATGGCGCCGGGGCTAAGCAGCACTTCGCGGGGCAAGCTGAAGTTGTGCTTCATCAGCTCCATCAGATCCAGCGCCAGACCGCCGCCGTAGATCAACAGGGCCCCGGAACCGGCCATCATGGTCGCAACGGTATTGAGCTCTTTGGAGCGGGCGATCTCGCCCTTCTCCCTGGAGTCCTTTTTGCGTTTCTCCGTGGGGTCTTCTGTTTTGTCCTGACCACTCTCGCTCTCGGCCATGGTCAGCGCGCCCGTGCCAGGTCACGTAAAAACTGCAAGGCGTCGGTCGCCAGCGGTTGATACTGATTGAGAATGTCGGCCAGGCCGACCCAGAAAATCGCCATGCCCAACACCAGGGTCAATGGGAAACCGATGGAAAAAATGTTCAGTTGCGGCGCCGCGCGGGTCATCACGCCAAACGCAATGTTGACCACCAGCAGGGCCGTGATTGCCGGCAACACCAGCAACAGCGCCGCCCCCATCACCCAGCCGAGGCGCCCGACGATTTCCCAGAAATGGTTAACCACCAGCCCCGAGCCCACCGGCAAGGTGGTAAAGCTCTCGGTCATCACCTCGAACGCCACCAAGTGGCCGTTCATGGCCAGGAACAGCAAGGTCACCAGCATGGTCAGGAACTGCCCGATCACCGCCGCCGACACGCCGTTGGTGGGGTCGACCATGGAGGCGAAGCCCATGCCCATCTGCACCGAGATGATTTGCCCGGCAATCACGAAAGCCTGAAAGAACAACGTCAGGGAAAAGCCCATCAAGGCGCCGATCAGGATCTGTTCGGCGATCAGCAGCAGCGCACTCAGGTCCAGCGCATTCACCGGCGGCATCGGCGGCAGCCCAGGCACGATCACCACGGTGATCGCCACGGCGAAATACAAGCGCACGCGCCGCGGTACCAGGGTTGTGCCGAACACCGGCATGGCCATCAACATCGCCGTCACGCGAAACAGCGGCAGGATGAAGGACGCCACCCAGGTACTGATCTGGGTGTCGGTCAAGGCCAGCAAGGATTGCATCGGGTCAGCCGATCAACTGCGGAATACTGCCGTACAACTGCAGGATGTATTCCATGAAAGACTGCACCAGCCAAGGCCCGGCGACGATCAGGGTAACCAGCATCACCAACAGGCGCGGCAGGAAGCTCAAGGTTTGTTCGTTGATCTGGGTTGCGGCCTGAAACATCGCCACCAGCAAGCCCACCAACAGGCTGGGCACCACCAGCACGGCGACCATCACAGTGGTCAGCCACAGCGCTTCACGGAACAGGTCGACGGCGACTTCTGGCGTCATAGCGCTATACCCCTCCGAAACTGCCGGCCAAGGTGCCGATAATCAGCGCCCAGCCATCCACCAGCACAAACAGCATGATCTTGAACGGCAACGAGATGATCAGCGGCGACAGCATCATCATACCCATGGCCATCAGCACGCTCGCCACCACCAGGTCGATGATCAGGAACGGAATAAAGATCATGAAGCCGATCTGGAACGCCGTCTTCAATTCGGAGGTGACAAATGCCGGCACCAGAATGGTCAACGGCGCCTGGTCGGGGCTGGCGATGTCGGTGCGCTTGGACAGGCGCATGAACAGCTCAAGGTCGCTGGCGCGGGTTTGCGACAGCATAAAGTCCTTGATCGGGCCCTGAGCCTTGTCGATGGCGTCCTGGGCGGTCATTTTCTCCGCCAGATAGGGTTGCAGGGCTTGCGTATTCACCTTGTCGAATACCGGCGCCATGATGAACAGCGTCAAGAACAGCGCCATGCCGGTGAGGATCTGGTTCGACGGAGTCTGCTGCAGGCCCAACGCCTGACGCAGGATCGAAAAGACGATGATGATCCGCGTGAAACTGGTCATCAGCATGACGAACGCTGGGATAAAGCTCAGCGCGGTCATGATCAGCAGGATCTGCAGGCTCACCGAATACTCTTGCGCGCCCGCTGCGTTGGTCCCCAGCGTGATGGCCGGGATCGACAACGGGTCGGCGGCCAGCGCCAAGGGCGCGGCCAGCAACAGCATGAGCGTCAATAAAACGCGCATTACTTCTTATCCTTCTGATCCTTGCCCAGCAATTCCATCAGGCGCTGGGCGAATTCGGGCGTGGCGGACTGGGTCTGCTCCACATTTACCGGTGTCTTGAGTACGTGCAGTGGGGTGATGCGACCAGGTGTGATACCCAGCAGAATCTGTTCCTCCCCCACCTGCACCAGCACCAGCCGATCGCGCGGGCCCAGGGCGCGGGCACCGATCATTTCGATCACCTGGCCATTGCCAGGGCCTACGCGCTGCACCCGGCGCATCAGCCAGGCCAGCACGAAGATCAAGCCCACTACCAGCAGCAGGCCAAGCACCAGCTGGGTCAACTGCCCGCCGACACTGCCGACCACCGGCGCCGCAGCGGCCTGGGCCACCGGCTCCGCCGCCCACACGGGCAGCGCCAACGCGATCAACAGCCCCACCATCAGCCGCTTCATATCAGCGCAACTTCTTGATGCGTTCGCTTGGGCTGATCACGTCTGTCAGGCGGATGCCGAACTTTTCGTTGACCACCACCACCTCGCCGTGGGCGATCAGCGTGCCGTTGACCAGCACGTCCAGCGGCTCACCGGCCAGGCGGTCCAGCTCGATCACCGAGCCCTGGTTGAGCTGCAGCAGGTTGCGGATGTTGATGTCGGTGCTGCCCACTTCCATGGAAATCGACACCGGAATATCCAGAATCACATCCAGGTTCGGACCGTCGAGGGTCACCGGGTCGTTGTTCTTCGGCACGCTGCCGAACTCTTCCATCGGCAGGCGATTGCCAGCCGGCGCGGTGGCGGCGTCAGCGGCCAACAGCGCATCGATATCGTCCTGACCGACATCGCCGGTCTCTTCCAGGGCAGCTGCCCATTCGTCGGCCAGGGCCTGGTCTTCGGCGGAAGTGTTTTCGTGTTCGGTAGCCATTACATGTCCTCGGCGAAGCAAACATTCATAAATTAGGAATCAGCGACGGTTGATCGGCTCAACCACTTGCAATGCCAGGTTGCCCTTGTGGGAACCGAGCTTGACCTTGAACGACGGCACGCCATTGGCGCGCATGACCATTTGTTCCGGCAAATCCACCGGGATGATGTCCCCCGGCTGCATGTGCAGGATGTCGCGCAGGCGCAACTGACGGCGGGCCACGGTGGCGCTCAGCGGCACGTCGACGTCCAGCAAGTCTTCGCGCAGGGCTTTGACCCAACGCTCGTCCTGGTCGTCCAGGTCGGACTGGAAGCCGGCGTCGAGCATCTCGCGCACCGGTTCGATCATCGAGTACGGCATCGTCACGTGCAGGTCACCGCCACCGCCGTCGAGTTCGATATGGAAGGTGGACACCACGATGGCTTCGCTGGGACCGACGATGTTGGCCATGGCCGGGTTCACTTCCGAGTTGATGTACTCGAAATTGACTTCCATGATCGCCTGCCAGGCTTCCTTCAAGTCGATGAACGCCTGCTCCAACACCATGCGCACCACGCGCAACTCGGTGGGGGTGAATTCACGGCCTTCGATCTTGGCGTGGCGGCCGTCGCCGCCGAAGAAATTGTCCACCAGCTTGAACACCAATTTGGCGTCGAGAATGAACAGCGCGGTGCCGCGCAAGGGCTTGATCTTGACCAGGTTGAGGCTGGTGGGCACGTACAGCGAGTGCACGTACTCGCCGAACTTCATCACCTGCACGCCGCCCACCGCCACGTCCGCCGAGCGGCGTAGCATGTTGAACATGCTGATACGGGTGTAACGGGCGAAACGTTCGTTGATCATTTCCAGGGTCGGCATGCGTCCACGGACGATGCGATCCTGGCTGGTCAGGTCATAACTTTTGACACTGCCGGGCTCGGCAGCCATTTCGGTCTGTACCAGACCATCGTCGACGCCATGCAACAGCGCATCGATTTCATCCTGGGACAGCAGGTCCTGCACGGCCATGTCGTGATCCTACTGCAATACGAAGTTAGTGAAGAGCGCCTGTTCGACCACCGTTTTGCCCAGCTCTTTCTGGGCTACTTCCTGCACGCTGGCAGTGACCTTCTGGCGCAGCATTTCCTGGCCGACCGGCGTGGCCAGGGTGTCGAAACTCTGGCTGGAGAACAGCATTACCAGGTTGTTGCGGATCACCGGCATATGCACCTTGAGTGCCTCCAGGTCCGACTGGTTGCGCGCCAGCAAGGTGATGCTCACCTGCAGGTAGCGCTGACGACCGTTCTGGTTGAAGTTGGCGACAAAGGCCGGAAGCATCGGCTCGAAGATTGCCGGTTGCTTGACGTTGGTGGCGGTCTCGGCGGCGGGTGCCGGTTTGCTTGCACTGCTGTGCATGATGTACCAGGTGCCACCCACCGAGGCACCGATGGCCAGGAGCAGGCCCACGACTATCAACAGAATAAGCTTGAGCTTACCTTTGCCTGCGGGTGCTTTTGCTGCTGCGTCGTCGCTCTTCGCCATGCCAATAATCCGTCACTATTCGGGGATTCATAGATCTACGGGAAGGCAAGAGCAAGTGTTATGCCAGAGTTGTCTGGCTGAACACAGACAAAGGAACACCATAAAGTGTGGGGGTGGGCTTGACCTCGGATAGCGGCGTACCAGTCAACTGATGTATGAACTGACACACCGTTATCGAGGCAAGCCCCCTCCCATCAAGCGTAGTAATCCACCGCGCTGGAGCCGATTACTGTCGATGTCACCGGCGCCACTGCTTCAGCCACGTCAACGTGACCACCGCTGTCGCCGACGTCACCGCGTCCACCGCTACTGCTCACACTGCGGGTCTGCGCCTGTTGCTGTTGCTGCTCCTGGCCACGGGACTGGTCGGAGACGTTGACGTCCACTTGCCCCATGCCCTGTTGGGCAAACATTTCACGCAAACGCCCGGACTGGTTTTCCAACGCTTCACGCACCACCGGGTGGGCGCTCATAAAATTGACCTGGGCCTGCTGGTCGGCGGTCATGTTGACCTTGATATCCAGGCGTCCAAGTTCGGCCGGCTGCAACTGGATCTCCGCCGATTTGAGGTTGGCGCTGGAGAGGTACATGACGCGGTTGACGATCTCGTCGGTCCAGCCGCTCTGGTGCATGGCCAGCGGCGCGTTCGCGACCGGCGGCAAGGCGTTGGCGGTCTTCGGCGTGGCGGCCTGGGTCAGCGCGGCGAGGCGGTTGGCGAAGTCGTCGACCCGAGTGTCGCTGCTGGCGCTCTTGAGGTCTTTGAGACCATCGTCAATCAAACCGCTGAAAGCCTTATCGCCGCCTTGGTCGGTACTGTCCTTGGTGGCTTGCTGATCGACCATGCTGGCCATGCCTGCTGCGAAGTTCTGTGCGGCGGTCGGTTGTTCCTGGGTCGGTGCCGAGGCGCTTTTCGCCGAAGCCTGGCTGCTGGCCGACACATGACCGCCCTGCTCCATGGCCAGGCGTACGGCAGGCATTGCATCTAGAGGGTCGGCCTCGGGGTCGAAGGCGGGCTTGGCGTCATCGCTGGCCACGAGTGGCGCGGCGACCGGCAATTGAGTATTGGCATCGACAGAGTCAACGACAGGAGCCGGGGCTTCCACAGGCACCGCGACCGGCACGACAGCGGCGATCAACGCGGGATCCACCGCAGGCTGCTGCGCCAGGCTCGGGTCGGCGGCGGCGGCGTCCTGATCGGCATCGTCATCGGCTTTGGCCGGTGGATTATTGGCAGGCAAAGTATTGCCGCTATCGGCAACCGCCGGTGTGTTGGCGGCAGGCTTGTCCCCCCCAGTGGACGGCTTGGCGCTGGCATCGGCGGGCTTGTCGCGAGAGGGTTTGACGCTGTTGTCATCGCCCTTGAGGCTGGGCTTGGAACCCTGGCTGGCGAACACTTGAGCGAAGCCAGGGCCCTTGTCCCGTGGGTCCGCCGCCACCGCCGGCGGGTTGGCGGCGGGCGCTTGAGACTTGGCT
Organism: Pseudomonas sp. S4_EA_1b; assembly: GCF_016307435.1. Taxonomy (NCBI): domain Bacteria; kingdom Pseudomonadati; phylum Pseudomonadota; class Gammaproteobacteria; order Pseudomonadales; family Pseudomonadaceae; genus Pseudomonas; species Pseudomonas sp. S4_EA_1b. The sequence goes on from NZ_JAEILC010000045.1 coordinate 137,133, forward strand.
GCGGGGGCAGCCTGAAGAAGCGAATTCGGGGCGACTGGCATGATAAAGGTCTCCACTGCATGGGGATCGAGGATGCAGTATCGAGAGCTACAGCAAGAGTCGGGCCAAGTGTGGTTGTGTCTGCTGACAGCGGATTTGGCGCTACACCTGATACCGCTGGCGCTCCGACTCATACAGCGGCTTGACCAACGCAAACTCATGATCGATCTGATCCACCAGCGCCTCTAGATTTGCTGTCGGCTCGCCGGATTCCAGCTCCAGCCGCTGGCACAACTGCGCCAGGCGCACAGCCCCCAAGTTGCCGCTGCTGCCCTTGAAGCTATGGGCGATTCTGCCCAATGCTTTAGCGTCATCCCGCGCGGTGCGCAGCGCTTCGATGCGTTTTTGCGAATCGTCTAGAAAGGTTTCGAGCAGTTTGGGGTACTCGCCTTCCATGACTTCCTGCAAACCCGACAACACGTCAGGGTCCAGATGAACATCGACCACTTGCTCGCTCCTTGATCAAGAATCGGCGGATTATGCCAGAGCCTCCCAGGAAAACTCCACGCAGACACAGCGCCCGCCATCGGACCAGCGTATATCGCGGCTAAGCTGGCGTACCAGGCTCAAGCCGCGCCCAGACAGACGGTCGGTATCCGCCGGCCGCGCCAGCACTTTTTCCACGTCAAACCCGGGGCCGCTGTCTTCGATCCGCAAGGTCATCGTCCCGCCCGCTCCATTGGGCGCTACTTGCACTTGCACTCGCACGTAACCACTGTCCAGTTGGGCCAGACGCTCGTTGCGCTGGCGATAATAGTCGGCGAAGCCCTGGGCATCGCGTTTGAGCAAAGAATCCAGTCCGAGTACGCCGTGCTCCAGCGCGTTGGAGTACAGCTCGGCCATCACACTGTAGAGCGCGCCGCTCTGTGCACGCAGGCCGTGGATCTCCAACAGCAGTTGCAGCAGGTAGGGTAACGGGTTGTAGTGCTTGAGGGTTTCGGCGCGAAATTCGAAATTCACTGACCAATCCCGTGGGCACGACTGGCCGCTGTCGGCGTATAACGGCCCGGTGGCGCGCGTCGCCAGACCTGACCTCAAGGTGATCTCCACCATGCTCACGTCATCGCGGGCTTCACCGCGAAACGCGACCAGCGCCTGTTCGATGTCGTCGAACAGACGATCGGGCTCGCGGTTGGCGTCGAATACTTGTTGCAGGCGTTCGACCCCGAACAATCGATCATTGGCGTCGGCGGTTTCCAATACCCCATCGGACAGCAGAAACACCCGGTCGCCCAGGGCCATGGGCCAAACTTCAGTGCGGTCGTCGAACAGTTCCGCCGACAACACTCCCAACGGCAGGTGTCGCGACACCAGCGGTGTACGCTTACCCGTGGCTACCTCATGCACATAGCCCTCGGGCATACCGCCGTTCCATACCTCGACCACGCGCCGATCGGTACTCAGGCACAGCAGGGTCGCGCAGCAGAACATGTCCACCGGCAGAATACGTTTAAGCTTGGCGTTCATCTCGCGCAGAGTCTGCGCCAGGCCATAGCCCTTGGCGGTCATGCCATAGAACACTTCCGCCAGGGGCATGGCCCCCACTGCTGCCGGCAAACCGTGGCCGGTAAAATCGCCGAGCATTACGTGCATATCGCCGGAGGGCGTGTAGGCCGCCAGCAGCAAGTCCCCGTTGAACAACGCATAGGGCGATTGCAGGTAGCGAATATTCGGCGCGGCATTGATACAGCCCGAATGCGCGACCTTGTCGAATACCGCCTTGGCCACCCGCTGTTCGTGCAGCAAGTAATCATTGTGCTTGGCGATCAGGTCGCGCTGCTGCAAGACCGTGGCTTGCAGGCGGCGCAGGCGGTCCATGGCGTTGATCTTCGCGGCCAGGAGCAAGGGGTTGTAGGGCTTGGCCAGGAAGTCATCGCCGCCGGCGTCCAGGCACTCGGCCAGGTCGGCGCTGTCGGTCAGGGAGGTAAGGAAGATGATCGGCACCAAAGCTTCGCCGGACAACTGCTTGATCCAGCGCGCGGCTTCGAAGCCGTCCATCACCGGCATCAGCGCATCCATCAGCACCAGTTGCGGACGCGCGCGCGTGAATACCTCGACCGCTTCGCGCCCATTGGCGGCGGTGAGTACTTGATGCCCCTGACGTCGCACAATGGTCGACAGCAGCAACAAGTCAGTGGCGCTGTCATCGGCGATCAGGATCGTTAGCGCCTCATGGGCGGGGGCCAGGGCGCTCAATTGATGTCGAACAGTTTGTCGAAGTTGGAGATGGCGAGGATCTTGCGCACATCGGAGTTGCTGTTGATCACCCTGACCTCAGACTCGTCCCCCCCCGCGTGGTCTCGCAGCAACAGCAGCATGCCCAGGGCGGAACTGTCCAAATAGGTGGTTTCTTTGAGGTCGACGATATAGGTATCTGGATCCTTGTAGAACCGCTCGTAAGCGTCACGAAAGAGCTGGTGGCTGCTGAAATCGAAGCGGCCTTTGATAACGATGGTCAACTTCTTCCCGTCCGGGGATACAACTGACTCGACTGACATATGACTGCTTCCTTGTCGTAGGTGACGTACACACAAGGTTTAGCAGTTGAACCGAGTGCGGGCAACACAGTCCGTCATTTAGAACTGTTCCGGACGCGGCAGGCGTTGGGACAGTTCATCCAGCAACTTCTGCTCGCGCTTGTCTTCAATCGCCCGCGCTTCATCGATATAGCGCTGCACCAGTTTGCGCAAACCTTCGACGCGTGCGAATGCCTGCTGCCAGCTCTCACGGGCCTTATCGAGGTTGTTCTGGTGCCAGGCCAGGCTTTGACGCTGCTGGCCGACGGCGGTTTCCAACTGGTTGAGAAAGCCCTGATAGCCCATCAGCCATTGGCCCGATACGCCTTTGGCGCCGCGCTCGATCCACTGCTGCTGGTACTCGCCGCGAAAACGCTCCAGGTCGCCCAGCTTGCTTTCGGCCAAGCGCACTTGGCCCTGGAAATACCCCAGGCGCTGCACCGCGGTTTTTTCGGCCTTTTCGGCCATGTCCACCACCGGGGCCAAGCGTGACGCGCGACTGCTGGCCATGGCTTAGCCGCCTGGCGCCGGGGCGAAGATCGACTGCAAGTGCGCTTCGCTTTCGCCCATGCTGATCTTGTCGTTGAGGCCCTGGCGCAGGTACGTCACCAACTGCGGTTGCAGGGCGATGGCCAGGTCGGTGTCGCGATCGCCGCCGGCCACATAGGCGCCGACGCTGATCAGGTCGCGACTCTGCTGATAACGCGACCACAATTGCTTGAACTGCTGCGCACGGGTCATGTGCTCGGGCGTGACCACCGCCGGCATCACCCGGCTGATGGACGCTTCGATGTCGATGGCCGGGTAGTGCCCCTCCTCCGCCAGCCGCCGCGACAACACGATATGGCCGTCGAGCACGCCCCGGGCCGAGTCGGCGATGGGGTCCTGCTGGTCATCGCCTTCGGACAGCACCGTGTAGAACGCGGTGATCGAGCCCCCACCGGCCTCGGCGTTACCGGCGCGCTCCACCAGCTTAGGCAGCTTGGCGAACACCGACGGCGGGTAACCCTTGGTGGCCGGCGGCTCACCGATGGCCAGGGCGATTTCCCGCTGGGCCTGGGCGAAACGGGTGAGCGAGTCCATCAGCAACAGGACGTTCTTGCCCTTGTCGCGAAAGTATTCGGCGATGCGCGTGCAATACATGGCGGCGCGCAGTCGCATCAGCGGCGCATCGTCGGCAGGGGATGCAACCACCACCGAGCGTTTGAGACCTTCCTCGCCGAGGCTGTGCTCGATGAACTCCTTCACCTCCCGGCCCCGCTCGCCGATCAGCCCAACCACGATGATGTCGGCCTCGGTAAAGCGCGTCATCATGCCCAGCAACACCGACTTACCCACGCCGGTGCCGGCGAACAGGCCCAGACGCTGGCCGCGACCGACCGTCAATAAACCGTTGATGCTGCGAATCCCCACGTCCAGCGGCACGCTGATGGGGTTACGGTTGAGCGGGTTGATGGTGGGGCCGTCCATCGGCACCCAATCTTCGGCCTTCATACCGCCCTTGCCGTCCAGCGCGCGACCGGCGCCGTCGAGCACGCGACCGAGCATGCTCATGCCCATGGGCAGGCGGCCGGTATCGGCCAGGGGCACCACGCGGGCACCGGGGGCGATGCCCGCCAGGCTGCCCACGGGCATCAGGAAAATCTTGCTGCCGGAAAACCCCATGACCTCGGCTTCAACCTGCACCGGGTGATAACTGTCGTCGTTGATCACCATGCAGCGGCTGCCCATGGCGGCGCGCAAGCCTTCGGCTTCGAGGGTCAGGCCGACCATGCGCAACAGCCGCCCTTCCAGGATCGGCTGGCCGGGCAATTCGGTGGCTTCGGTGTAAGCGCTCAAGCGCTTGGTGAAGCTGGTGCGATCAAGGCGCATCGGGGGCGTCCAAGTCGATGCTCAGGTCCGGTTCGGCCGGGTTCAGCACCTGCTCGTGCTGTTGATCGAGCAACTTGGCCATGATCTGGCTGATGCGGGTTTCCACCGTGGCATCGATGCGGCTGTGCTCGGTCTCGACGCGGCAACCGCCGGGCTGCAACGCGGCGTCTTCGACGATGCGCCAGGTTTCTTCATGGCGCTCGCGCAGGGCTTTGACCTGTTCGAAATCCTGCGGGTTGATGTATAGCCGCACATTGCCGACGCCCAGGGGCAGCAGCTTGAGGGCTTCGCGCATGACGCTTTCGATCTGGCTGGAGTCCAGCGCCAACTCACGCTGAATCACCTGACGCGTCATGTGCTCCACCAGGCGCACCATGGCTTTTTCGATCTGGGTGTCCTGTTCGGCGATAGGCTCGAACAAGCTGCCCATCAAGCGCTCCAGGCTGGCCAGTTTCACAGCCAGCGCGGCCTCGGCTTCCTGGCGCACCTTGAGGGTGGTGCTACGAAAACCGTCTTTTTCACCAGCGGCAAAGCCCTCGTTGTAGGCTTCCTGGCGGATGCTTTCCAACTCTTCCAGGGTCAGCGGCTGGACTTCTTCCAGCGGCACTTCTTCCATTTCCACCGGTAGTTCTTCCACCGGTTCGGGTTCGGGTTCAGGCACATGCGGGTCGAAGCTGGGCAACGACCAGATGTCGAACCCGCCGACATCCCGTGCGCGAATCAGATCGCTGGGTGCCTCATCTTTGCTCGACATGGACAACGCCTTAGATCATTTCTTCGCCGCCCTTCCCACCGAGAACGATTTCTCCGGCTTCGGCCATACGGCGGGCAATGGTGAGGATTTCTTTCTGCGCGGTTTCCACGTCGCTGACGCGCACCGGGCCCTTGGCTTCCAGGTCGTCGCGCAACAGTTCGGACGCGCGCTTGGACATGTTCTTGAAGATCTTTTCCTTGACGCCGTCGTCGGAGCCTTTGAGTGCCAGTACCAGCACGTCGGAGGACACTTCGCGCAGCAACGCCTGGATGCCACGGTCGTCGACATCGGAGAGGTTGTTGAACACGAACATAAGGTCTTCGATCTGGCCGGACAGGGTGTCGTCGATCTCGCGGATCGAGTCCATCAACTGGCCTTCGACCGAGCTGTCGAGGAAGTTCATGATGTCCGCCGCGCGCTTGATACCGCCCAGGGTGGTACGCGAGGCATTGGAGTTGCCCGAGAACTGCTTCTCCAGGATGGTGTTCAGTTCTTTCAGGGCCGCCGGCTGCACGGTATTGAGCGACGACACGCGCAGGATGATGTCCAGACGCACTTTGTGGTCGAAGTGGCCCAGCACTTCACCAGCCTGGTCGGGGTCAAGGTACGCCACCACAATCGCTTGGATCTGCGGGTGCTCGTAGCGGATCACATCGGCCACGGCGCGCGGCTCCATCCACTTGAGGCTGTCCAGGCCGCTGGTATTGCCGCCCAGCAGGATACGGTCGATCAGGCCGTTGGCCTTGTCTTCGCCCAGGGCCGAGGTGAGCATCTTGCGGATGTAGCTGTCGGAGCCGACGCCCAGGCTGGTCTGATCGCCGACAATCTCGACGAACTCGCTCATCACCTGTTCGACTTGCTCGCGGTGCACATTGCGCATTTGCGCCATGGCCACGCCCACCCGTTGAACCTCTTTGGGCCCCATATGGCGCAGCACTTGGGCGGCGTCGGTTTCCCCCAACGACAGCAGCAGGACTGCGGCTTTGTCGACTCGGGAGAGCTTGGCAACAGCGGCTCGATTATCACTCATCTGCGTTAATCCACTCTTTCACGACCTGAGCCACACGGCCCGGGTCTTCTGCTACCAGACTCTTGATTGCGTTCAACTGCGCGTCATAGCCTTCGCTCGGGCTTGGCAACAGGATGCTTTGCGGGCCGCCGAGGCTGACGCGGTCGTTGCCCAGTTCGCCGTCCAGGCCGCCCATGCCACCCAACTCGACATCGCTGCCGCCGGCCAGGGCCAGTTGTTTCTTGCCATTGCCAGTGATGTTGTTGAGCACCGGACGCAGCACGCCGAACACCAGCACCAGGATGAACAGCACACCCAGCACTTGCTTGACGATGTCCCAGAACCACGGCTGCGAGTAGAACGCAGGCTCGGCAATCACTTCGCCACGCTCGGCGGAGAACGGCATGTTGATCACGCTCACGCTGTCGCCACGGCTGGCGTCGAAGCCGACGGCGTCCTGCACCAGGCGGGTAAAGCGCGCCAATTCGTCGGCGCTCCACGGGGCACGGGTGACCGCGCCGTCTGCGGCATTGACCTTGACCTGATCGTCGACCACCACCGACACCGACAGGCGATTGACACGGCCCTGCTGCTGCTTGGTATGGCTGATGGAACGGTCCAGCTCGAAGTTCTTGGTGGACTGGTTACGCTTGTCCGCCGGGTACGGGGCGAGCATCGGCTGGCCGGTGGCCGGGTCCATGATCTGCTGACCGTTGGCGTCCAGCAGCGGTTGCCCAGGCTGGATCGCGCCGGCGGTAGCGGCGGCGCCACCGGTGGTTTGCGGGGCCGAGGCCGGCGATGGCGGCTGGTTGCTCAGGGCTCCCGGCACACCTTGGGGGCCATTGCTGGCGGTGCGTTGTTCGCTGGTGGACTGCTCGCTGCGCAGGGCCGGCTGGTCCGGGTTGAACTGCTCAGAGGTGGACTCCACGGCGCTGAAATCCACATCGGCGGAGACTTCGGCTTTATAGCGGTCATTGCCCAACACCGGTTGCAGGATGTTGTGCACGCGCTGGGTCAGCATGCTTTCCACGCGGCGGCTGTAATCGAACTGCTTGCCGGCCTGGGTCAGCGCGGAGTTCTCAGCTTGGTCGGAGAGCAGGTTGCCCTTTTGATCCACCACGGTGATCTGGGATTTGCTCAGTTCGGGAACGCTGGTAGCCACCAAGTTGACGATGGCATTGACCTGACCGGGTTCCAGGGAACGACCGGCGAACAGCTCAACCAGCACCGAGGCGCTGGGCTTGCGCTCATCACGCACAAATACCGAGCTTTTCGGAATGGCCAGGTGCACGCGGGCACCCTTGACGTTATTGAGGCTGGAGATGGTACGCGCCAGTTCCCCTTCCAGGCCGCGACGATAACGGGTGGCTTCCATGAATTGACTGGTGCCCAGGCCCTGGTCCTTGTCGAGGATCTCAAAACCGATATTGCTGTCGGACGGCGTCACACCGGCAGCGGCCAGCTTCATGCGCGCACGGGCGACGTCATCGGCCTTGACCAGCAGAGCCCCGGAGTTGGGCTCCACGGTGTAGGCGATGTCGGCGGCGGCCAGGGTTTCCATGATCTGTTTGGAATCCAGGCCAGCCAGGCTGCCATACAATGGCCGGTAATCGGGTTGCTGCGACCACAACACCACGGCAAAACCAATCGCCACGCTGGCAGCCAGGCCGACCAACAGGCCAACCTGACGCAACATGGTCATTTCCGAAAGGTTTTCCAGGAACGACAGGCCAAACAGCGGCGGCTTGCCTTCTGTCTTGGCGGGTACGTTGTCCACGACTGCTTCTGCCATGACTTAAATCTCGCCCTTAAACCGGCATCTGCATGATGTCTTGATAGGCCTGAACCAGCTTGTTACGCACTTGGGTCAGAGCCTGAAAGGAAACGCTGGCTTTTTGCGAAGCGATCATCACGTCGGTGAGGTCCACACCGCTCTTGCCGATCTCGAACGCGCTGGCCAACTGGCTGGAGGCTTGCTGGGTGTCGCTGACTTTGTTGATGGCCTGACCAAGCATGTCGGCAAAACTGCTTTGGCCCAACTCCGGCGCTGGCGCGACGGATTTCGGTTGAGCCATGGCATCCATCTGCATGGAGCGCATATCCAACATCAACCGATTGAACTCAATACCCTGGCTCATGACCTTCTCTCTCCGACCCGCAAAAATTTGACACTACGCTGCAGTTACTAGGGGAGGTAGCAACAAGGGTGCCAGATCCGTGGCGACTCGTAAGAAAAGGCGACAAACCTTGTACGCCTTGGCTATTTTCAGGTGGCGAAAAGATACGCTTCCACATCCATGCCCGCGTCGCGCATCTGCGCCAACTTGTAGCGCAAGGTGCGCGGGCTGATGCCCAGGCGTTCGGCGGCCTCTTTGCGGCGGCCGCGCTCGGCGCGCAGGGTATCGATGATCATCTGGAATTCGCGGCGACGCAGGTCATCGCCCAAAGCGCTGGCGGTTTCCACCTCGGCGACCAACGGTGCGGGGGCCAGTGTCGGCAGCGGCGCCGCGCCACTGCCCATGGCCAGACAGAAATCCTGGGGTTGAATCAAGCCGCCCTGCTGCAAGATCAGGGCACGTTGGATCGCGTTGTCCAGTTCCCGCACGTTGCCCGGCCATGGATAGGCGATCAGGCACGCCTGCGCCTCGGCCGACAGCCGCGCCTGGGCGTGCTTCATTTTTTTGACGTGGTTGTTCAGCAGGCGCTCGGCCAAGGGCACGATATCCGCCGGACGCTCGCGCAAAGGGCGCCAGGCCAGCGGAAACACCGAGAGGCGATAGAACAAGTCTTCACGGAAGCGCCCCGCCGCCACTTCGCCGGCGAGATCGCGGTTGGTGGTGGCCACCACTCGGATATCCAACTGGATCGGTTTGCGCGCGCCGACGCGCTCCACTTCGCGCTCCTGCAACACACGCAGCAACTTGGCTTGCAGGCCCAAGGGCATCTCGGAAATCTCGTCGAGCAGGATCGTGCCGCCGTCGGCCTGCTCGAACTTGCCGGCTTGCGCCGCAATAGCACCGGTGAATGAGCCCTTTTCATGACCGAACAGCGTGGCTTCCAGCATGTTGTCGGGGATCGCCGCGCAGTTGATGGCGATGAACGGCTGCTTGGCGCGGGTCGACTGCTGGTGAATGTAACGCGCCAGCACTTCCTTACCCGTACCGGACTCACCGGAAATCAGCACCGTGGAATCGCTGCGCGCCACGCGGGCCGCCAATTCCAGCAACTGGGCGCTGGCTGGCTCGATGGCAATCGGACCCTCGCCTTCGTGCGCCGAGATCACGCCAAGAGCGTGGCGCGCTACCAACTCGATCAGGGCCTTGGGCTCAAAGGGCTTGACCAGGTAATCCGCCGCGCCCTGGCGCATCGCATCCACCGCGCGTTCCACGGCACCGTGGGCAGTCATCAACAACACCGGCAGTTGCGGCTGGCGGGCGCGCAGCAGGGCCAACAACTGGTGACCGTCCATGCCGGGCATATTGACGTCGCTGACCACTAGACTGAACGCCTCCTGGGCCACCGCCTCCAAGGCCTCCTCGGCAGACCCGACCGCCCGGTAGTCATGGCCCGCCAGCAGCAGCGTGTCAGCCAATGCTTCACGCAGGGCGCGATCGTCTTCCACCAGTAAAACCTTGATAGCCATGACTCTTTACTCCGCGCTTGCCGCGCCTGAAAACAGCGGCAAGCTCATCAATGCACAGGTGCCGCGCCCCAACCGGGAACGCAGCTGCAATTCTCCCTGATGGGCGCGCGCCACGGCCTTGACCACCGTCAGGCCCAGGCCAGTTCCGTTGGTCTTGGTGGTAAAAAAGGGTTCGCCCAGACGCCGCAGCACCTGCGGGTCGATGCCACTGCCGTTGTCGCTGATGCACAGGCGCAGCGAATCTTGACGGCGATATAGATGCACCTTGAGCCGCGCGCCGGGGCCGCTGGCCTGGGTAGCGTTTTCGATCAGGTTGAGCAGCGATCCCACCAGGGTGTCGCGATTGCACAGCAACTCGCCTTGGTGGCTGTCGCACTGCCAGCGCACCTGCGCGTCTTGAATGTGTGTGGCGGCCGCCGCCTGCAGGGTCTGCATCAGCTCGGCCGGAGTGATGCGGTCGGTCAACGGCAGTTCGCCGCGAGCGAACACCAACATGTCGCGTACCTGATGCTCCAATTCGTGCAGACGCTCTTTAAGGCGCCCGGCGAAACGCTGATGGGTCGCAGCCGGCAACTGTTCATCAGTCAAATGACTGGCGTAGATCAACGCCGCCGACAAGGGCGTACGGATTTGATGCGCCAGAGAAGCGACCATGCGCCCCAGGGACGACAAGCGCTCATGGCGCGCCAACTGGTCTTGCAAGTGGCGGGTTTCAGTCAGGTCGTTGAGCAGCACCAACTGGCCGGGCTCGGCGTCCAGGGAACGGGTGGAAATCGACAGTCGACGCCCATCCTTGAGGGAGATTTCATGACCATCATCTTCGCGCGGGGCGAAGCAGCGGGTGATGACGTGACGCCACAGCTCGCCTTCCAGCGGCAGTCCCAGCAGGTCGCAGGCGGCGGGGTTGGCTTCGCGCACGCGGCCTTGGTCGTCAATCACGATCACGCCGCCGGGCAACAGGTCGAGCAGGTTTTGCAAGCGGTTGGCCAGGCGTTCTTTCTCGGCCAGCTCCTGCATACGCTGAGCACTGACCACCGCCAGCTCGCCTTTAAGCTCCGAGACCCGGGCTTCCAGCAAACTGTAGGAGTCGCTCAGTTGGCTCGACATCTGGTTGAACTGCGAGAACGCATGTTCAAGACCCTGCCGGGCGAGCGGCTCTGCGGAGGGAACAAGCCCCTGGATGGCAGGGGCTGAGGCTAATTGGGCGGCGTGGGGCATGATGCTCTCTCGCTTGGCTGACCGTCAGTTAAACGGAACGTTGCGAGGGCTGTAGCAATACCCGTGCCTAAAAAAATAGGCTTAGTTTTCAGTCAGTTGAAAAACAGGCGTCAATCATCCGCCTGTTCGTCACCTTCGCGGCGGCTCATACCGTACTTGCGCATCTTCTCCACCAGGGTGGTACGACGAATGCGCAAGCGCTCGGCGGCACGGGCGACAATGCCACCGGCATCGTCCAGGGCTTGTTGGATCAGGCCCTGCTCCAGGTTGCCGAGGTAGTCCTTCAGGTCCAGGCCCTCCGGCGGCAGCATGGCAGTGGAACCGAAGTCCGGGGTGTGGCCGTTGATGGCGACCCGTTCTTCCATATCACTGCGCAGACTGTCGACCAATTGCTCATCTTCGTCGTCGACATAGCGGAATTTCTTCGGCAGCTCGACTACGCCGATCACACCGTAGGGGTGCATGATCGCCATGCGCTCCACCAGGTTGGCCAGCTCACGCACGTTGCCCGGCCAGCCGTGGCGGCACAGGGACATGATTGCGGCGGAATTGAAGCGAATCGAGCCACGCTTTTCGTGTTCCATGCGCGAGATCAGTTCGTTCATCAGCAGCGGGATGTCTTCCACGCGCTCACGCAGCGGGGCCATCTCGATGGGGAATACGTTGAGGCGATAGTAGAGGTCTTCGCGGAAGCTGCCGATCTCGATCATGCTTTCGAGGTTCTTGTGGGTCGCGGCGATGATGCGCACGTCCACGCTCTGGGTCTTGTTGCTGCCCACGCGCTCGAAGGTGCGCTCCTGCAACACACGCAGCAGCTTGACCTGCATCGGCAGCGGCATGTCGCCGATTTCGTCGAGGAACAGAGTGCCGCCGTTGGCCAGCTCGAAACGCCCGGCACGGCTGGTAATGGCGCCGGTAAAGGCGCCCTTCTCGTGACCGAACAGCTCGCTTTCCAGCAGCTCTGCCGGAATCGCCCCGCAGTTGACCGGTACAAAGGGCCCGTCGCGGCGCTTGGAATGGTAATGCAGGTTGCGCGCGACCACTTCCTTGCCGGTGCCCGACTCGCCGAGGATCAGCACGCTGGCGTCAGTGTCGGCCACTTGCTGCATCATCTGGCGCACGTGCTGGATGGCGCGGCTGGTGCCGACCAGGCTACGGAACAGGTTGGGTTCGCGATGACGACCGCGCTCGCGAGCCTGGTCGTACATCTCGCGATAGACCTGGGCACGGTGCAGGGAATCAAGCAATTTGCTGTAGCTGGGCGGCATTTCCAGGGTGGAAAGGACACGTCGGCGCTGGTCTTCGGGCAGGTCGAGCGAAGAATTTTCGCCCATCAGCAACACGGGAAGGAACTCATCCCAGGTAGACAGTGTCTTTAACAAGCCCAAAACAGCGCCAGGAGCGTTTACCGTCCCGATCAGCACACAAATGACTTCACGGCTTGACGACAACGAGCTGACCGCCTGCTGCCAATCGTGGCTGCCGCAGGGCAAATTTTCTTCGCCGAGAAAATTCAAAATCACCGCTAAATCGCGGCGGCGGACGCTATCGTCATCAATCAGCAGAATTTTGGTTTCACGCCACATGCAATAGCAACTTCCCTAGTAAAACTTCCTGCCCAAGTGTAAGGGCAATCGAGACGGCTGTAGGACTTCTTACTCTATAGACGTCTGAACTCTGAAAACAGCACTAGTTAAGTCAAAAAAGCTGGCACGGTCAAATTTATGACGCGCCGGTCGGATTAACTGCGTCTGTTCAGCCGAACAGATGGTAGACCTTTGACGCATTCTTCGCTTGGTTGATCTGCGACATCTCTTCGAAAATCGCCTGGCGCTCGCCGGTCGTTACCTCCAGCAATTGCTGGTAGACCGCCAGCAGACTCTCCAGCTTCTCACGCAGCGCATCTTCGTCCACAGGGGCTTCGCTGAGCACCTCATCAATCACCGCACGGCAACCCAGATCCAACTCGCTGACAGCCTCCCAGTTGCGCTCAGCCAGCGCGCCGATCAGGGCTTCGCGGGTCTCGTCAATACGTTGCAGTGCGTGGCTCATGATGTGTACCTCTAGGCGGTCCGCCTTATTGTGGAGCAATGGCATCCCAGCCAGTCTTGACGGTGATCAGCAGACGCGCGACTTCGTCGATCATCTCGGCGTCATTGACCTGATTAGCCTCGACCAGACGATTACCCATGTAGTTGTACAGCGCGTCCAAGCGCTGAATCGCTTCCGGATCTTCGGCCTTCTCCGGCTCCAGGCCATCGCGCAGGCCGGAGATAATTTCAATGGCCTTGCCTAGCAACAGCCCTTTCTGGGCGATATCACCGCGACTCAACGCGCCCTTGGCCTGCGCCATACGATCCAAACCACCCTCCATCAGCATCTGCACGAGGCGATGCGGGCTGGCCTCGGAGACCTGAGCATGGGAATTGACCTTCTGGTACTGGCGAAGGGCTCTCATCGGGTTCATGTTGCTACCTCGTAACGGGCTACAATCGAATAGGGTTGCTTAACCAGTTTTTCGACCATGGCGACAAAAACTTTAATCCAGAACTGTGCGACAAAGCCCTGGATCAGGGCTTTTAGGCGCACCGACTATCAGCTCGACTTCGGATTGTTCAGCGAGTTGAGGGTGGTCATGATGCTGGAGCTGCTGGCATTGATCTGCGCGATCATGGTGTCCATCGCGGTGTACTTGGCGGTCAGGGACTTTTGCAAGGCGTCCATGCGTCGTGTCAGATCCGCCGTCTGGGTGTTCAAATCCGTCAACTTATTGTTCAAGTCGGTCGCACGGGCTGCCAAGGTGCCAGTGGTGCCCACGTAACTGTTGGTCGCCTTGTTCATGCGTGTGATCAAGCCAGTGTCGCCGGTAAACAGCTTGGCAATATCGCCTGCGCCCTTGACCACCGCTTTGTCCCAGGTCTTATCGTCCAGGCTCAACAGCCCGGTTTTCTGATCCGTGGTGATACCCATCTGCGCCAAGCTGGTCATGGTGCCAGCGCCAGAGCCGTTGACCAGTTCGGAGCGCAGGCTGTTGACCAATTGACGCATCGACGCGTCGCCCGTCAACGCCGCGGCGGTGGTGGTCGAGGCATCCCCGGTAGCCGTGACTTTGGTCTGGGTGTTGATCGCGGTCATCAGCGTGTTATAGGCACTGACGAAGGACTGCACCGACGTCTTCAATGTATCGGTATTGCTGGCCACGGTGATGGTCGTCGGCTTGGTCGTATCGATCGTGTCCAGCAGGTCCAGGGTCACACCACTGATCGCAGAGGTGATCTTATTGGTGTTCGACGACATTTCAACGTCATCGATTGAATACTTGGCGTTGGTGGGGGCTTTGCCTTTGTCGTAGCCGGTGGCCAGTTCGGAATCACCGCTGAGAGTGATGTCGGTACCCTCCCCCATGGTGGTCGAGGTCAGCACCAGACGCGCGCCGTTGGAGTCACTCAGCACGTTGGCACTGATGCCCTGAGCCGAGAGCTGGGTATTGATCGTCTCGCGCACTTGCTGCAAGGTCGCGCCGCCGGGAATTACCACGTCATAGCTTTTGCCCGACTGATTGATCGTCAGCGTCTGATCTTCGTCGGTGCTGTTGGCCTTGCCAGAAGCGCCGTCCGCATTCATCGCCGTAGTGACTTTCGACGCGGTCGCCAGGTTGGTGACTTTCAGCACGTATTTGCCGCTGGATGCACCGTCCCCCAGAGTGACCTTGATGTTCTTCTCCTCCGAAGAGGAGGCCGACAGCCCGTTAAACGCCGAGGCATTGTTCAACTTGGTGATCGCCGCCTGGTAGGCTTCCAACGCCGTCTTGACCGAGCCAACAGCCGACAACTGGACGGTGGCTGCTTTCTGTTCGTTGGTGATCTGCTGCTGCTTGGGCGCCTGCTCAGCCCCCACCAACGCTTTGACGATAGCCTGCGTGTCGTAGCCCGAACCTGGGCCGGAAATCGTTGAACTAGCCATTTGCCATTCTCCTTGTCCTGCAGCGGCCGTTTTTTTGGCGCTCGCGTGCTCTGACCGCAATCAGAAACATGTTTCGTGCCAACTCACGCCTTGCTGTCAAACAGCACGCTGCTGGCATCGCTCAGATTCTGCGCCAACTTCAGCGCGGTCTCCGATGGAATTTGTCGAATTACTTCGCCACTGTCCGTGGCAATCACCTTGACGACCACTTTGCCGGTAGTGTCATCGATGGAAAAATCCAGATTGCGCTGTGAAGCCTGCACAAACTCTCGTATATCAGTCACCGCTTTTTCCAATGCCACGCGCTGGGGCTCTTCACCCTTGACCGGTTCACTGGGGGCCGCAGGCTTGAACGGTGTTACAGGCGCACTACTGGCCTGGGTAATACCAGCCGGGTAAGACGCGTTAAGCTTGATGCTCATGTCCATGTCATCACCTCCAAACTGAAAAAACGGAAGGGCACGTTGTTAAACGCACCCTCCCGTTATTTAACCGCTACCGCTATTACTGAAGCAGCTTCAGAACAGAGGAAGGCAGTTGGTTGGCCTGGGACAGGATCGCAGTGGAAGCCTGTTGCAGGGTTTGTTGCTTGGTCAGCTCAGCAGCTTCAGAAGCGAAGTCGGCGTCTTCTACGCGGCCTTTGGCAGCGGAGGAGTTCTGCGAAATGCTCTGCAGGTTGGCCACAGTGCTGGCGAAGCGGTTTTGTACGGCACCCAGCTGCGAACGCTGGCTGTCGATCTGCTGCATGGCGTCGTCCAGAGCCTGGATAGCCTGCTGCGAAGAAGCGGCAGTCAGGATGCTCAGGTCGGAAACGCTGGTTTCCATGGTGACGGCGGTTTTAGTACCGGCCGCAGAAACAGTGGTCAGACCCAGTGCAGCCAGGCCAGTACCGGCGCTGCCGTCCTTGATGGTGATGTCTTTGTCGGCGAACAGGTTCAGGGTGCCGTCAGCATTTTTGCTGGCTTGTACACCGGTACTGGCGCTGTTGATCGAAGCAACGATCGCGTCAGCGGTGTCACCCTTCTTGAACTTGACTTCAACGCCGTTTACGTCGATGGAAGTGTCAGCGGTCAGTTTTGCTTGGGTAGTGCCAGCCGACAGTCCCAGTTGCGACAACGAGCCAGCAGAAGTGTTGGACAGTTTGATGTCTTCACCGCCACCCGAAGTGACCTTAACGCGACCGTCAGTGAAAGTTGCAGTAGCACCGGTACCCGCTGCGGCTGCAATATCTGTCAGCACGTCGGTCATAGTGTCAGCAGCAGCCCAAGTTACTGCGGTGCCGTTAACAGAAATGGCACCGGTAACGCCCATGGCGCTGGTTGCAGTTGTAGCTGCGGCTGCGGTAGTACCGGCAGCGCCCAGGGCCAGGCTGGCCAGACCATCAGTAGCACCAACTGTGGCAGAAGCCCCCAAGACGATATCGTTTTTGGAGCTGAGAGTCACTTTACCATTAGCGTCAGTCGAAGCTGTAACGCCGGTCTGAGCAGTTTTGGCGTTGATGGCGGTCACTGCGGCAGTACCAGCAGCGGAACCTGCAGCAGCAGCACCAAGTGCAACCTCTACACCATTGATGGTGAATGCATCAGTCGCAACGGTTGCGCCTGCATCTGCGGTACCGGTTTTAACAGCTTTGTCACCCAATACAGAACCAGTGGCGGTAGCAGCCAGGCCAGTCATTGCGGTGCCGTCTACAGCAGCTTCTTTGTAGTTACCTTTCAGCGCAGTCGAGCTGATATCAGTCATACCGAACGAGATAGTCTCGTTGGCGTTGGCGCCGATCTGGAACGCTACGTTGTTGAACGAGCCGTCCAGCAGGTTACGACCACCGAAGGTAGTGGTGCTGGCGATACGGTTCAGCTCGCCCACTTTAGCGGTGAATTCTTGCTGCAGGGAAACACGGTCAGCGTCGCTCTTATCACCGTTCGCCGCTTGCAGGGCGAGTTCACGCAGACGCTGCAGGGTGTTGGTGGATTCTTGCATCGCGCCTTCAGCGGTCTGGGCAATCGACACGCCGTTGTTGGCGTTGGAGATCGCAACGTTCAGGCCTTTGACCTGGTTGTTCAGACGGTTGGCGATCTGCATGCCAGCAGCGTCGTCTTTAGCGCTGTTGATTTTCAGACCGGAGGACAGACGGTTCATCGACTGGCTCAGAGCGTCGGAAGCTTTGTTCAGGTTCTTCTGGACACCCAGGGAAGTGATGTTGGTGTTTACTGATAATGCCATGACGAAATCCTCGTTGGTATTGGATACTGCGGCTTCCGGCCCTGGCAACCGCCGGGTGTGGCCTAGAGAACCTACGTAATAGTTATCGTCGTGGTAGCCGGTTGCTTGAGGGTTTTTTTGATTTTTTTTACTGGCGTGGTGCCACCCCTTGTAATTCAAGGGTTTAAGCCGGGTTTTAACGCCGATTTTGGTGGCTTTTCTGGCGCCAAATAAAAAACGCCGATGATCTTTCGATCATCGGCGTTTGCTTTTGCGGTGAACGCAGTCTAAAGACGCGTCACGGACGATGCAGAATCGCCGAGCCCCACGACAGGCCCACACCGAATCCACTGATCGCCACACGCTTCCAGGTGGCGTCCATCACGTGCTTTTCCAGCAGCAACGGAATGCTCGACGACACGGTGTTACCGGTCTCGACCATGTCCTTGATGAACTTGTCCACCGGCGCCTCTTCGAAGCGACGGGCCACGGCGTCGACAATCGCCGCACTGCCCTGGTGAATGCAGAACGCGTCGATGTCATCGGCCTTGAGGTCCGACTCATTGAGCAGCTCGTGCAAATGCGCCGGAACTTTGAGCAAGGCAAAGTTGAACACCTGGCGACCGTTCATGAAGAACACGCCATCGCTGACCTTCAGGTGCGGTGCGCCGGAACCGTCGGTGCCGAACTTGGACTTGCCCAGCAGCCACGAGGCGTCTTCGCCCATCCAGGTCGCAGTGGCGGCGTCGCCGAACAGCATGGTGGTGTTGCGATCTTCCGGGTCGACGATCTTGGAGTACGGGTCGGCGGTGATCAACAGGCCGTTTTTCAGGCCGGCGGCCTCCATGAAGCCCTTCATCGCGTAGATGCCGTAGACGTAACCGGAACAGCCCAGGGAAATATCGAACGCGGCGACATGGGTCGGCAGGCCGAGTTTGTCTTGGACGATGGCGGCTGTATGGGGCAAGCCCTCTTCGTCACCGTTCTGGGTCACGACGATCAGCGCGTCAATCGACTCGCGCTTGAGATCCGGGTTGTTGGCAAACAAGGCGTTGACCGCTTCGACACACAGATCTGAGGTTTCCTGCGTGGCTTCCTTGCGCGGCAGGAACGCCGAACCGATCTTGCCAATGATGAACTCTTCATCCTTGGCGAATTTGGCACCCTGGGCGTAGTTATCGATACCGTCCGCCGGCACGTAACTGGCGATGCTTTTTATGCCAATCATTGTGGCTTCCCAATACTAAATAGCTGGAGAACACCCCACGGCCGACGCCTGGAGTGCTGACAATAAAGGGGGTAACCCCATAAAAATCCCGCTGAAAGCCGCCCCGCAAGGACCCTGAGACGACTTATCCTTTTCACACGATACAGTGAAGATGCGCTTTATGACTCACAGGTCACTCAATTTTCTCCGGTTTATGCAAAACCTTTAAACAATTGAGCCCCCTGAAACGACAGCGGCCCCCCCGGTTTCCAGGCGGGGCCGCTGTGCTGATGCGGTGAAATCACATTTTGTTGAACAGGCTCAACTGCGAAATCTTCACAAAGGCCAGCTGCGATGCTTGCAGCATGGTTTGTTGCAGACTCAGATTGATAGCGGCATCCGCAAAATCGACGTTGCCCAATGCATTCATGGTGGTGGCGTTGGCCAGGCTCAAGCTGGTGTTCTCTTGGGACTGGATATCCATACCATTCAAGCGAGCACCGATGGCGCCGCGCACCTGGTCGATCTGACTCTTGGCGTTGGTCAGATTACCGATGGAGCGGGCGACCACGTCCTTGAGCTCTTTCTGTGCCGCCGGTTTTCCGTCCGAGGGCGTCTCTAGGATTTGGCGCAAATGGCTGAGAGTGTCGAGCACGTTCTCGTTTTTGTTGCTGGTGGCGCCAATCACAAACTGGTCGCCATCACCCGGTGGCGGCGTGGTCGTGACGTCAAATGTCACACCCGCCGCGCTCAAGGTTGTGGCGCCGGCGGCCAGGGTGCCGCTGGCGATGGACTTGCTATCCGAGCTATACGGCTGTGCATACACATTGTAATCACCCGCCGCGCCAAACTTGATGACCATACCAGCGTTGGGGAAAGTGCTGGCATAAGCCGCCGAATCACTGACCGTACCACCGCTTATTTGAGCCGTGGTCGGGTTGCTGGGAGTGCGCGAAACACTGAAGGTGTCCGGTTTGATCGACAGGCTGAACTCGCGGTCTTTGACAACCGCATCCGCCGGTGCGCCGGGCAACACGTCTTTACCCAAAGCGTCCTTACCCAGGTTCAGGCCGATGTCGAACTTCACGCCACGCAGATTGATGGTCGAGGCGCCCTCTTTGGTGGCATCGAACGTGCCGTTACCCGGAATCTCGGAGGTGATGTCTTTGCCGGTGTTGTCGCTCACCGTGTATTGAGTGCTGCTGACAAAGGTCAGCTTGTATGGCTGCCCATCGGCAAAGCTGCTGTCATAGCTGGTCTCGGCAGCGATCAACCCCGCCGATATAGTGACCTTGCCGTCATCGACCGCAGGCGGCACAAGAATCGGCGCGGTCTGGGTGCGCCCCGTGTTCGCGGAGCTCTCGAGCATGCTTTTGGCGGTGTCGCCCATCGAGACGGAAATATTCTCGGCGATCTTCAGGCTCAACGGGATGTCGTCGCCCTGATAACTGTAGGTGCCGTTATTGTTGCGCGTATAGGGCGGCGTGTCGGTCTTGCTTCCGGAAAACAGGTAATTGCCCCCGGCATCCTTAGAATTGAGCAGGCCCAGTACCTGATCCTCAATGGCACCGACCTCGGCCGCAATCGATTTGCGGTCCGCATCACTGATCCCGACATTACCGGCCTTCAGGGCCAGTTCGCTGGCCTTTTGCAGGGCGGTGTTGATGTTATCAAGAACGCTATCTTCGGTTACCAGCGAGTTCTTCAGGGTATCGATGTTGCCATTGAACTGCGACAGCATGTCTTTCTGCTGCTGCAACATCAGCAACCGCGCCGCCGCCACAGGATCATCCGCCGCGGTCTGCACGCGTACGCCGGAGCTGGCCTGATCCTGAGCCTTGACCACACTAGAGTAGTTGGACTGGTACTTGGCGGAGCTGGTCTCGAAATACTGCTGTGTGGAAATACGCATCGTCCCGGCCTCCCTTAAAGAGCATTGATCAGTGTGGTGAAGGTTTCTTGCGCGGCCTTGATAATCTGGGACGACGCGGTGTAATACTGCTGGAACTTGATCATGTCGCCCGCCTCGTCATCCAGGTTAACCCCTGACACTGAGTTGCGCGCTTCCTTGTTGGCGCTGAGCAACGCGCCAGTAGCCGTGGTATCAACCCCCGCCTGACTGGCCTTGGAACCGACTTGAGAAACCAGGCGACTGTTGGCCGCCACCAGGCTTACGCCGACATTGCCATCGTTCATGCCGACGCTGGCCTTGGTCTGCAAGTTGAGCAGTTCCTGCGCGTTCCGGCCGTCCGATTTGCCACCGCTGTTGAACGCGAACGTGGTGCTGTCGCCCGCGGCCGGAGAACCGTTCACGGTAGTGTCGAATTTGAAACTCTTACCCGGAATGGCGGCTCCCGAAGCGTCTCGCATCGGAACATCCACGGTGATCTTGTTGCCCTGCCCCGGAATGATGCTGCCGGTGCCGATCGGGTTGCCTTGCGCATCGTTGACGGTATAGGGCTGAGTGCCGTCAGCCGCCGGTTTGCCAAACACCATTTTGACCGGCATCGAGTTCTCGATACCCGCGCGCAACTGTGCGGTGTCTGCCCCGCCATGAATATCCAACGGTACAGTCAAGGTGGGCTGGGTAAACGTGCCAGTGCCACTGTTGGTCGTACTACGAGTACCAGACAGCGGGCCGGCGAACGCCAGCTTATTCGCGTCAGAAAGCGCCACGCCGATGCCACTGGCGCCCGTAGCGGTGGGGCTGACCTTGAAACTGTCGCCGACTGCCACAGGGCCCTTGCCGTCCAGAGACAAGGTAAATCCATCGATCTGGGTCGGCGGCGTGGCTGACAGATCGATAATGCCCAGGGCTTTGCCGTCCGAACGCACCACCGTCGCTTTATTGAGGTCGGTGCTGTCGTTGAAGGTCACTTTGTAATCGAAGGTCGAGAGCTTACTGCTGTCGCCAATCGACACATTCAGGTTGCCGGAACCGCTGCTGTTGCCGGCGGTAGCCTGGCTTCGGGAGGCGATAGCAGTTGCACTATTGATGTCGTTGAACAACGACACACCAAAGTCACCGTTCAAATCCAGACCTTGGCCGAGCTGATTGTTCAGAGTATCGGCTGTCGCAATAGCGATACGCCCCAAGTCATTGATAGCCGGCATCAAGGCATCACTGCGATAGCGCAACAGGCCACCGATGCTTCCGCCACTGATTACCGCGCCAAGATCCAGTGTCGTTCCGCTCACATTCAGCTGGATCGTATATTGACTGTTATCCGTGCTGCTCGGCACCGCCGTAATCGTATTGGACAACCCGCCCTCAACCAGCGACTGACCGCTGCCGGTGGTCACACTGAACTGGCCATTCTTCTCGGTGGCGGTGACCCCGATCAGCTCATTGAGCGAACGCACAGCCTCGCTACGCTGGTCCAGCAGGTTGGCCGGAGCGGTGCTCGATGAACCCTGCACTTGAGAGATTTGCCGGTTGAGCGCAGCGATCGAAGAAGTCAGTTGGTTGACCTGATCACTCATGGTACTCAACTGGCTGTTGATGGTTTCTTTCTGCTGCGTCAACTGGGTGGAGATGGAGTTGAAGCGATTGCTCAAGGTCTGGGCATTACTCAACAGCAGTTGGCGGGCCGACAGATCGCTAGGGTTGGAAGATGCGGTCTGCAGCGTGGCGAAGAAGGTGCTGAGTACTGATGACAGACCGGTGTTCTTATCCGACAGCACCTTATCGACCGCACTGATCTGGTCTTGGTAGGCGCGGGCGTCATTATTCAATGCCGTACTGTTCTGGTACGCCGTGTCCAGGTACTCGTTGTAGACACGCCGTACATCCGCCAGCGTGGTGCCGCTGCCGATGAATACGCCGCCGAACTGGTTCGACGCGCTAGCGTTCTGGATAGTCTGCTGACGCGAATAGCCTGCGGTATTGGCGTTGGCGATGTTGTTACTCAAGACCGACAACGATCCTTGAGCGGCGTTAAGCCCCGACATCCCGATATTGAGCAAACTCATGGTTCAGACCTTATAAAAGAGTGGTCGCGCCCGCGGCGGCGTAGTTCTGGTAACTGTTCATCGAATGGGCGATCTGCGAGATCTTGTTGGCGTAGTTCGGGTCGGTGGCGTAACCGGCTTTTTGCAACTCGCGTACAAAGCGTTCCGGGTTATCGGCCGACTTCACCACTTCTTTATAGCGGTCATTGCTTTGCAGCAACGTTACCAGGTCGTGGAAGCTGTCCTGGTAGGAGTCGTAGGAACGGAACTGCGCCGTCTCCTTGACCATCGCCCCGTCGCGGAACTCGCTGGTGATCGCGCGGGCCTGGCCGCCCTGCCAACTCTTGCCGGCCTTGATGCCGAACAGGTTGTGGCTGCTGCTGCCGTCTTCTGCGCGCATCACCGATTTGCCCCAACCGGTTTCCAAAGCGGCCTGGGCCACCAGGTACTTCGGATCGATGCCGATACGCTTGGCGGCCGCTTCGGCCATCGGCAGCATGGTGGCGACAAATTCGTCCTGGGAGCTGAAGGCTTTCTTGGCCGGCGCCAATGGTGGCTGGGCCACGGCGCGGCCATAGACCTGCATGCTGCCGTTGGCCGCGGCAACACTGCGTGCGCCGCTGTTGATCACGTTGTCTTGCAGGGCGCTGTTGCGCAGCGGCGCGGCCTTGGCCTCGGTGGCGACCTGGGTGCTCGGCACGATGCCGGCCAGCAGGCGATCGGTCAGCTTGCTCGGCAAGGCGATACGGCGCTGGTTCATCAGCTCCATATCGTTGCTGTGAGTGGCAGCAGCACCGGCTTGAGGCTCGGCGACACGGAACGCCCACAACGGACGCTGACCATTGGAGCGCCCCAGCGGGCCATCGGCCTGGGTGCCGGCGGCGATCTCGGTCGGCACATCGACTTTCTTGACCGCCTCGACCGCAGCCGGGCCCTGCAAGGTGGCCGCCTGGGCGTCAACCGGCTTGTTCTTCTGCATCTGGCGCATCAGCACGTCGGCCAGGCCGATGCCGCCGCCCTCGCGGGACAGCGAGACCGCCAATTGCTGGTCGTACATTTCCTGGTACTGCTTGGCCGCCGGGGTGTTCATCGGGTTGTCTTTGCCCAGAGCCTCGGTGGCCGAACGCATGGACTTGAGCATCTCGCTCAAAAACAGCGACTCGAACTCCTGCGCCACTTTGCGCATGTTGCCTTCGCTGTTTTTGTCAGCACCGACCTTGAGCTGGTTAAGCCGGTTCAAGTCGGAGTAAGAGCCCGAGTCCGCCGAACTGACAATCCCGCTTTTGTGCATATCCATGGCCATGGCCTCAGATGACGATCAGGTCGGCTTGCAAGGCGCCGGCCTGTTTCAATGCTTCAAGGATCGCCATCAAGTCGCCGGGCGCCGCGCCCACCTGGTTCACCGCGCGGACAATCTCGTCCAAGGTGGTGCCGGGGCCGAATTTGAACATCGGCTTGGCTTCTTGCTGAGCGTTAACCCGCGAGCGCGGCACCACGGCAGTCTGGCCGTTGGACAACGGTCCCGGCTGGCTGACGATCGGGTCTTCGGTGATGGTCACCGTCAGGCTGCCGTGGGTCACCGCCGCCGGCGAGACTTTGACGTTCTGGCCGATCACGATCGTGCCGGTACGCGAGTTGATGATGACTTTGGCTACTGCCTGGCCCGGGTCGACTTCCAGGTTTTCCAGGATCGACAGGTAATCGACGCGCTGGCTGGGGTCCAGCGGCGCGGTCACACGGATCGAACCGCCGTCGATGGCCTGGGCCACGCCTGGGCCGAGCATGTCGTTGACCTTGTCGACCACGCGCTTGGCGGTGGTGAAGTCCGAGCGATTGAGGTTCAAGGTCAGGCTGTTGCCCTGGTTGAAACCGCTGGGCACGGTGCGTTCCACCGTGGCCCCGCCAGGGATACGACCGGCCGACGGCACGTTGACGGTGATCTTGGAACCGTCGCGACCTTCGGCGTCGAACCCGCCCACCACCAGGTTGCCCTGGGCAATGGCGTAAACGTTACCGTCGATACCCTTGAGGGGCGTCATCAGCAACGTACCGCCACGCAGGCTTTTGGAGTTACCGATGGACGACACGGTGATGTCCACCACCTGACCCGGCTTGGAGAACGCCGGTAGATCAGCACTGATCGACACCGCCGCGACGTTTTTAAGCTGCACGTTGCCCGACCCCGGCGGCACTTTGATGCCGAACTGCGAGAGCATGTTGTTGAAGGTTTGCAGGGTGAACGGGGTCTGGGTGGTCTGATCACCTGTACCGTTGAGCCCCACCACCAGGCCATAGCCGATCAACTGGTTGGAGCGCACGCCGGAAATGCTGGCGATGTCCTTCAAGCGTTCGGCCTGGGCGACGGCGCTCAAGGAAAGCAACAGGGCCGCCGCCATCAGCTGTTTGAATTTCAAAGTGGCCACCTAGAAAGGGAACAGCGGGCTGAGGAAGAAACGGTCGAACCAACCCGGCTGGCTAGCATCGGCAAACGAACCCGTCCCCGAGTAAGTAATGCGTGCATCGGCGATTCGCGTCGACGAAACGGTGTTGTCGGTAGAGATATCGTCGGCGCGCACCATGCCGGCAATCCGCACCAGCTCGTCGCCGGTGTTGAGGGTCATCCACTTCTCACCGCGCACGGCGATGATGCCGTTGGGCAATACATCGGCCACGGTCACGGTGATCGAACCGGTCAGGCTGTTGCCCTGCCCCGCCGCACTTTTGCCACTGGTCGCACGGTCGCCGCTATAGCCAGCGTTGAGGCTCAAATCGCCGTCACCCAACGGGTTGTTGG
Source organism: Pseudomonas sp. S4_EA_1b (assembly GCF_016307435.1). Classification (NCBI taxonomy): domain Bacteria; kingdom Pseudomonadati; phylum Pseudomonadota; class Gammaproteobacteria; order Pseudomonadales; family Pseudomonadaceae; genus Pseudomonas; species Pseudomonas sp. S4_EA_1b. The sequence continues at coordinate 162,301 of NZ_JAEILC010000045.1, forward strand.
TGTTAGGTACGGCACCGAACAACGAGGTCAGGCCAATGCCTGCCTTGCTGGTCTTGCCGACCTGGGAGTTGGCGTTCTTGCTGGCCTGGGTCTTCTCGTTCAGGGTGATGGTGATGATGTCACCGACCCGGAAGGCCTTGCGGTCGCTGTACAGGTTCTGTTCGAAACCGGCCTGGTAGATCGAGCCATTGTTGGCCGCCGCCGGCAGCGGCGTGCGTGGCAACACCGGCGCGTAGTACGGGTCATTGGGTTTTGGCGTCGGGGCGACACAGCCCGCGAGCACGGCAATCCCACTCAATGCCAGAACGGAAACATAGCGATTCATGACCCTTACCTCACGGTGTTGCAGACGCTTTCAGGGCGCCCCATAGACTTGATTACAGATTCTGCGTTACGAACGAGAGCATCTGGTCGGCGGTGGAGATCACCTTGGAGTTCATCTCGTAAGCGCGCTGAGTGGTGATCATGTTGACCATCTCTTCCACGGTGCTGACGTTGGAGGTTTCCAGGGTGCTTTGCAGCGTGGTGCCGAAACCGTTCAGACCAGGGGTGCCGATCTGTGGCGCGCCGCTGGAGGCGGTTTCCAGGAACAGGTTGTTGCCCATAGCCTGCAAGCCGGCCGGGTTGATGAAGTCGGCGGTCTGCAGGTTGCCGATCACTTGCGAGGCCGGGTTGCCGGCCACGGTAATGGACACGGTGCCGTCGTTGCCGACGGTGAAGGTCTTGGCATCGGCCGGCACTACAATCGCCGGTTCCAGGGCAAAACCGTTGGCGGTGACGATCTGGCCGTTGGAGTCCAGGTGGAATGTACCGTCACGGGTGTAGGACGTAGTGCCGTCCGGTTGCAGGATCTGGAAGAAGCCACGGCCGTTGATGGCCATGTCCAGCGGCTGACCGGTTTGTTGCAGGTTACCGGCGCTGAAGTTCTTCTGGGTGCCGACGATCTGCACACCGGTACCCAATTGCAGGCCCGACGGCAGCTCGCTGTCCTGGGTCGACTGAGCGCCCGGCTGCTTCTTGATCTGATAGAGCAAGTCCTGGAACTCGGCGCGGTCACGTTTGAAACCCGTGGTCGATACGTTGGCCAAGTTGTTGGAAATGGTGGTCAGGTTGGTGTCCTGGGCGGACAGACCGGTTTTGGCAACCCATAGAGCCGGAAGCATGCTGTTCTCCTTCGTGCGCCTGTTTGTTGGCGCTGCGCTGCGAAATTAGTGGTTCAGTGAAACCGCGATCAGCTCATCTGCATGACGCGTGTCATGGCCTGGTCGTCTTCCTTGGCGCTGTTCATCATTTTGATGTGCAGCTCGAACTGCTTGGAAAGCGCCAGCACCGCCGTCATTTCTTCCACGGCATTGACGTTGCTCGCCTGCAGGAACCCCGAGGTCAGCCTGACGCCTGCGTCGGCCTGAGCCGGCTGGCCATCCTTGGTGTGGATGGTGCCATCCAGGCCCTTATTCATGTTCTTCAGGTCCGGCTGAACCAGCTTGATGCGGTCCACTTCGGCCATCACCCGTGGGCCTTCGCCCATGGCACGGATGCTGATGGTGCCGTCGGCGCCCACTTCGATCTTCTGCTGCGGCGGCACCGCGATAGGGCCACCGTTGCCCATGATCGGCATGCCGTTGCCGGCACGCAGCACGCCCAGGGCGTCCACGTTCATGCTGGCGCTGCGCACGTAGGCTTCGCCGCCATCCGGAGTTTGTACGGCCAGCCAGCCGTCGCCGTTGACAGCCACATCCAGGTCGCGACCGGTTTCGATCATCGCGCCAGGCGTGAAGTCGGTGGCGGGACGCTCAGTCAGGGCGAAGGCCCGCGCCGGAAAGCTGTCACCGAACACCGGCATCGAACGCGCCTGCTCCAGGTCGCGTTGGAAACCGTTGGTGGAAATGTTCGCCAGGTTGTTGGCATGGGCCTTTTGCGCCAGCGCATTCTGGCTGGCGCCGGTCATTGCCACATAAAGGTACTTGTCCACGCTCTTTCCTCTTTATGACGGACGCTTGCCGCCCACCGCTGTACTGATGAGACTTAAGCAATTAGCGAACCAACTTTTAAAAAGTCAGGAAAGTTCAGGCGGGACGTGGGTTTGCGGGCTGCCTTCACATTTTTCAGGAAAGGAGAGAGTCGAAAAAACGGCGGACTACTGCCGCTAACGGCAAGGGCCGTCTTACGGGTGACAGAGAACCCATTTGGGGAGGGGCGGTGCGACGATTCGAATTGCCCCCGATGGAGGTGGGTCAGTGACAGATGGGCTGACTGACCCAGCGCCATCGGGGGCAAGTCCCCTCCCACATTTTGAGCCGGTTCTTCCAGTTAATAATGAGGAGGGCGTTTGGATCCGCATATTGGCGCTGACTTTTTAGTCATTGCCCCTCTCGCCTTAACTGACTGGCATTAGGGCTTGCCTTGCCCCTCCCACATTTTTGCCCACGTTGTGTCGGTTGATTATTTATCGGTCTTGAGGATTTCGTAATCGCGCAATTTATTGGCGATGGTGGTGTGGGACACGCCCAGGCGCTTGCCCAGCTGTCGACTGCTGGGATGTTCGACATACAGGCTTTCCAACACCGCTTTCTCGAAGCGCCCGACAATCGCCTCCAAACCGCCATCCAGGGAAAAATCGCCAAGGGGCTGACGCACGCCGTAATCCGGCAGACGAATATGCTCGACCTTCACCGTGCCGCCGTCGCACAAAGACACCGCCTGGAACAACACGTTTTCCAACTGCCGCACATTCCCCGGCCAGTGATAATGGCGGAGGCGCTCCATCGCCGCCGGTGCCAACGTGGGCAACGGGCAGCCGATCTGGCGGCTGGCCTGGTCAAGAAAATGCTCCACCAGCGGCGCCAGGCCATCCAGGCATTCGCACAGCGGTGGGATATGCAGCGACAGCACATTGAGGCGGTGGTAGAGGTCCTGGCGGAATTCGCCGCGCGCGCAGAGTTCGGACAGATCCACCTGAGTCGCGCAAATCACCCGCACATCCAGGTACACCTCTTCGTCACTGCCGACGCGGCGGAAGCAACCGTCCTGCAAGAAGCGCAGCAATTTCACCTGCAGGCGCGCGCTCATTTCGCCCACACCGTCGAGAAACAACGTACCGCCCGCAGTCAGCTCCAGCAGCCCCAACTTGCCTTCCGCCCGGGCGCCTTCGAACGCGCCGGGGCCGTAGCCGAACAGCTCGGTCTCGGCCATCGACTCCGGCAGGCCGGCGCAGTTGAGGGCCATCAGCGGCGACTGCCCGCGCGGACTGGCCAAGTGGCAGGCGCGCGCCAACAGTTCTTTGCCGGTGCCGGTCTCGCCTTCTATTAATAGCGGCGCGTCCAACGGGGCCATGCGCCGTGCTTCACGCACCACGGCGGCCATCACCTTGGAGCTTTGGAAGATGCTGTCAAAGCCGCGCAGTTCCTGCTTGCGCACGTTGTAGATGCGCTCGCCGACCCGGTCCGCACGATGCAACGTCAGCACGGCGCCGGCCATGGCTTCACTGTCATCGTGTTCGGAGGATTGCAGCGGCGCGATATCCGCCAGGAACACGTCGCCCTTGACCTTGACCCGCAGGCCGTTGATCCGCGACTTGCTGGCGCGCACCAGTTCCGGCAAATCGAAATCCTCGGCGTAGCGTGACAACGGAATGCCCGGCACCTCGTCCACCCGCACCCCCAGCAACTGCGCCGCCGCACGGTTGGCGGCGACGATGGAGCCGCCCATGTCGATCGACAGCACCGGAAACTCCAGAGCGCCCAGCAAGGCATTGAGTTCCATGTGTCGCCGCTCGCTGGGCATCAGCCCTACCCGCTTGACCCCAAACACCCCGGCAATCGCCTCGAACTGCGGGCGCAACGCCTGAAATTGCATATTCACCAGGTTCGGACAGAACAGGTAGATAGCATTGCCGTGCTCACCGCCCACCTCGCCTTTGGCAACGTTGACGCCGTATTCCACCAGGAGGTTGAGAATGTCCCGCAGGATGCCGATGCGGTTCTGGCAATGCACTTTGATACGCATGAATGAGGCCCGAAAAGAGGGAAGGCGCCGCGTCTTTTTGTCGCTGGGCGCAGAAAGTCGTCAAGATTATGTGACAGCCGGACTGCTTTTCCCAGCCCAACACTAAGAGCAGGTCGTCAATCGTAACGAATACTTTACAAAAAACGGTAAATTTTCCTACGTAGCACTGCCACAGGTGGCTGGCATCCGCACGCCATCGGGTTATCAATAGGCCTATCGCAGGACATAACAAGAACGAATGCCTAGCAGGAGAGCCGTATGAAGCAGACGCACTACGTGGCCCGCGAGCCCGATGCGCAAGGGTTTATCCACTATCCGCAGGAAGAACATGCGGTATGGAACACCCTGATCACGCGCCAGTTGAAAGTGATCGAAGGTCGCGCCTGCCAGGAATACCTGGACGGCATCGACAAGTTGGGCTTGCCCCTGGACCGCATCCCGCAACTGGGCGAGATCAACCAAGTGCTGGCCGAGACCACCGGTTGGCAAGTCGCTCGCGTGCCGGCGTTGATCCCCTTCCAAACCTTCTTTGAATTACTCGCCAGCAAGCAGTTTCCGGTGGCGACGTTTATCCGCACCCGCGAAGAACTGGACTACTTGCAAGAGCCGGATATTTTCCACGAGATCTTCGGCCACTGCCCGCTGCTGACCAACCCTTGGTTCGCTGAATTCACCCACACCTACGGCAAACTCGGGCTGGCGGCGACCAAGGAGCAACGGGTCTACTTGGCGCGGCTGTACTGGATGACCATCGAGTTCGGCCTGGTGGACACGCCGGCTGGTCGGCGCATCTACGGCGGCGGGATTCTGTCGTCGCCCAAGGAGACGGTGTACAGCCTGTCCTCCGAGCCCGAGCATCAAGCCTTCGACCCGCTGGAAGCGATGCGCACGCCGTACCGCATCGACATCCTGCAACCGCTGTACTTCGTGCTGCCCGACCTCAAGCGTCTGTTCGAGGTGGCGCAGGAAGACATCATGGGCATGGTCGAGCGTGGCATGCAGCTGGGTCTGCACGCGCCGAAATTCCCGCCCAAACCAAAGGCTGCTTGAACCGTGCCTTTTAAGGCCAGGTGAGTCTGTTCCCTGGCGCCGCGTTGCTTTAGGGTGACGCCACTGACCTTCACTTATTCGAATTCAGGACATTTCCACATGACCACCTTGAACCAAGCCCACTGCGAAGCCTGCCGCGCCGATGCCCCGCAAGTCAGCGATGAAGAACTGCCGGTACTGATAAAGCAGATCCCTGACTGGAACATCGAAGTGCGCGACGGCGTGATGCAGCTGGAAAAGGTTTTCCTGTTCAAGAATTTCAAATTCGCCCTGGCCTTCACCAATGCCGTGGGTGAGATTTCCGAAGCCGAAGGCCATCACCCGGGCCTGCTCACCGAATGGGGCAAAGTCACCGTGACCTGGTGGAGCCACTCCATCAAGGGCCTGCACCGCAACGACTTCATCATGGCCGCGCGCACCGACGAAGTGGCCAAGACCGCCGAGGGCCGCAAGTAATGCATTTCGATGCCATTGGCCGCGTGCCCGGCGACCCGATCCTCGGGTTGATGGACCTGTACGCCCAGGATGCCAACCCGCACAAGTTCGACCTGGGCGTAGGCGTCTACAAGGACGACCAGGGCCTGACGCCAATTCCGCCGTCGGTGAAGCTCGCCGAACAGCGCCTGGTAGACCAGCAAACCACCAAGACTTACATCGGCGGTCATGGCGACGCCGCGTTCGGCCAGCTGATCAGCGAACTGGTGCTGGGCGCCGACTCCGCGCTGTTGCACGGGCGTCGTGCCGGCGCCACCCAGACCCCGGGCGGGACCGGCGCGCTGCGCTTGAGCGCCGATTTTATCGCCGCCAACCTGCCAGGCCGTGGTGTCTGGCTGAGCAACCCGACCTGGCCGATCCACGAAACCATCTTCGCCAAGGCCGGGCTCAAGGTCAGCCATTATCCCTACGTGGGCGACGATAACCGCCTGGATGTGGCGGCGATGCTGGCTACCCTCGCCACCGTGCCGGAAGGCGATGTGGTGTTGCTGCATGCCTGCTGTCATAACCCGACCGGCTTCGATCTGTCCCACGACGATTGGCGCCAGGTGCTGCAGATCGTGCGCGAACGCCACCTGCTGCCGCTGATCGACTTCGCCTACCAGGGCTTCGGCGATGGCCTGGAACAGGACGCCTGGGCCGCACGCCTGTTTGCCGCCGAATTGCCGGAAGTACTGATCACCAGTTCGTGCTCGAAGAACTTCGGCTTGTACCGCGACCGCGTCGGCGCATTGATCGTGTGTGCGGCGGATGCCGAGAAGCTGACGGATGTGCGCAGCCAATTGGCGAATATCGCCCGCAACCTGTGGTCGACCCCGCCGGATCACGGCGCGGCCGTGGTGGCGACCATCCTCGGCGATGCCCAGCTCAAACAGCAGTGGAGCGCAGAAGTCGAAGCCATGCGTGGGCGCATCGCGCAGTTGCGTTCCGGGCTGGTGGAGGCCCTGGCGCCCCATGGCTTATCCGAGCGATTCGCACACATTGGCGTGCAACGTGGGATGTTCTCCTACACCGGCCTGAGTGCCGAGCAGGTCAAGCAACTGCGCGAGAAGCACAGTGTGTATATGGTCAGTTCGGGGCGGGCGAATGTGGCGGGGATTGATGCGACACGCTTGGCGTTGCTGGCCGAGGCTATTGCCGACGTCTGCAACTGAACACTGCGCATCTAAGTCAGTCACCGGTTGACTGATACACCGCTATCGGGGGCAAGCCCCCTCCCACATTTGGTCGCATTCCAATGTGGGAGAGGGCTTGCCCCCGATGGCGATCTGAAGTTACAGAAGGTGCGCCTGAGCCACCTCAGCCTTCAGTTGCGCTTCTTTGGCCTGGGCATCCGCCAGCCGATACAACTCGATACTGCCATCCCAGTGCTCGATCAGCGCCGTGCAAGACTCCACCCAGTCCCCGCAGTTGAGGTAATCCACCTCGCCCACTTTGCGAATCTCCGCATGGTGAATATGCCCGCACACCACCCCATGCAATTCACGCCGGGTCACTTCGTGGGCGATCGCTTCTTCGAAATCGCTGATAAAACTGACCGCCGTCTTGACCTTGTGCTTGAGGTACGCCGACAGCGACCAGTAACCATAGCCATAGCGCGCACGCCAGTGGTTCAACCAGCGGTTCAAGGTCAGAGTGAATTCGTAGGCCGAGTCGCCGAGAAACGCCAGCCAGCGATGATAACGGGTAATCACGTCAAACTGATCACCGTGGATCACCAGCAGGTGGCGACCATCGGCGGTCACATGCACGGCTTCGTCGACCAACTGGATATTGCCCAAGATCAGCTTGGAATAACGGCGCAGGAATTCATCGTGGTTGCCGGTGACATAGATCACCTCGGTGCCGCGCTTGGCCATGGTCAACAGGCGGCGGATCACGTTGGTGTGCGCCTGGGGCCAGTACATGCCGCCGCGCATTTTCCAGCCGTCGATAATGTCGCCCACCAGGTAGACCTTATCGGCGTGATAGCCCTTGAGGAACTGCGAAAGATGGTCGGCCTGGCAATCCCGGGTGCCCAGGTGCACGTCGGAAATCCACAGGGTACGCACCCGTTGTTTACGGCTGGGCTTGGCGAACTCGGCACTGGTCATGGGCATCCCTCGACGGTGTTTTCGCGAGCTTGCGCCATGGCGGTTAATGGCCCATGACAAGTGTGGGTCAGTCTGATGACAGCGACCGGCGCCCACGATGCGTTGTAGACTGGCGCCTCGCCGCCCAGGAGACCGTGATGAGACCGTCCCTTACCCTACGCCACTACCTCGAAGCGCCCATCGCCCACAGCCATGCGCATGCGCAGTTGGTGTTCGGCCTGTCCGGGCATCTGGATCTGGAGGTCGATGGCCGTGGCAGCCAAGTGCGCGAAAGCAGCGTGATGGTACTGCCCTTCTCTGCCCATCACGCCTGCGGCAGTCGCGATGGCAGCCGCTGCCTGGTGCTGGACGTACCCACCGAACATTGGCTGCTGCAGTCCCTGGGCGAACATGCGGACGCGAGCCGACGCCTGCTCGACCAACCCGCGCGCCTGGCCCTGGATGCACGTCAGCACCAGTTGGTGCAGTGGCTGGCCCACAGCCCAGTGGACGACCCGCTGATCGTGCAGCAAGGTTCGGTGTTGCTGCTGGCCAGCCTCAATTCTGCGCAACCCCAGCCCGTGCCAGGTCGACGCTTGCCCTATCCGGCCTTCAATGCCCATATCGAACGGCACGTGGCGCACCCCCTGCAAGTGGCCGATCTGGCGCGCATCGCCGGGCTGTCGGTGGCGCGCCTGCACGTGCGGTTCGTCGCCGAGTGCGGGCAGACGCCGATGGACTACATCCGCAGCCGACGCCTGCATAAAGCCCTGAGTCTGCTGCGCGATACCGCGCTGCCCATCGGTGAAGTCGCCGAGCGGGTCGGCTATAGCTCCCAGAGCGCGTTTGCCGCCGCTATGTCCCGTGAGTTCGGCGCGTCTCCCGGCGCGTTGCGGCGCTCGCCTTAGGGCGAGTCCTGCGCTAAAACGCGCGAGCCTCACGACAGACGCCAGCCATCCCAAGCCACTAGACTGCGAGCCTGTCACTCTCGTGGTTTGAAGGAACGCAATGACTCCCCGCACAGCCCTCGGCGCCCTGCATATCGGCGCACTGATGTTTGGCCTTACCGGCGTATTCGGCAAACTGGCGGCCGCTTCGCCGGCCATCATCGTGTTTGGTCGCGCCGTGTTTGCCGTGCTCGCCCTGGCGGTGTTCGCCCGGTTCGCCAGCCGCGCTCCGTGGAAGCACCTGGAGCGGCGCGACTGGCGTCGGCTGCTGGTCAGCGGCGTGTTGCTGGCGGCGCACTGGGTGACATTTTTTCTTGCGGTCAAGGTGGCCGGTGTGGCGGTCGCGACTCTGGGGTTCACAGCGTTCCCGGCGTTTACGGTCATTCTGGAAGGGCTGATATTCCGCGAGCGTATTCGCGCCAACGAAGTACTGCTGGTGGTACTGGTCACGATCGGCCTGGTGCTGGTGACCCCCGACTTCAACCTGGCCAGTGAAGCCACCGGCGGCCTGCTCTGGGGCATCCTTTCCGGCTTGTTGTTTTCCCTGTTGTCGCTGAACAACCGCGCCGGCTCCGGGCGCATTCCGGCGGTGCAGGCGGCGCTGTGCCAGAACTTGGTAGTCGCGGCGTGCCTGTTGCCGGTGGCCGCACCGGGCCTGGCGCATGTGCGAGCGCTGGACTGGTTGTGGATCGGCCTGCTCGGCGTGTTCTGCACCGGCCTGGCCCACAGCCTGTTTGTCGCCAGCCTGGCGGTGATCAAGGCGCGTACGGCGTCGGTGGTGTTTGCCATGGAGCCGGTCTACGGCATCACCATGGCGTGGCTGCTGTTTGCCGAAACGCCGACCCTGCGCATGCTGCTGGGGGGCGCCTTGATCATCGTCGCCATCGTGATTTCCGGCCTGATGAGCAGCGCCGGCCCGGCCAAACAACCGACCGCAACGGCCTGATCTATACTCCGGGCATCCGCAACAGTCTGTCGTCGTTCAACGGATAACGGCTCCTCGACGACAGCCAGGGCATTTTCCGCAGTTGCTGCAAGCGAGTGGTCACTCCCTTAACGCTATGCAGGACTTGATCATGGAAATGCTCATTAACGTGTTGGTTCAAATCGTCAGCGGCGCTGTTGGCGGAAACATCGCCGGCATGACCAAACAAAGCCTGGGTACCGGGCTTAACACGATGTTGGGCGGTGTCGGCGGGCTGGTTCTGGGTCAGCTTGTCTCGGCATTGACCGGTACTCCAGGCGGCGAAGCGCTGGATGTGGCGGCCGTTGGCGGCAATATCCTCGGCGGCGGCGTGGGCGGTGCGGTGTTGACCTGGGTTGTCGGATTCATCAAACAGAAGTTGGACGCCAGATAGCGCTCAGTTCACCGCCCCTTGCACGGGGCGGTGACGTCATTGGGGGCGGTCGTTGTGGCCCAGATCGCGCGCCGGGTCGATCTGGTCGCGCACCCGCTGCTTGAGCACCTTGGCCTCGGGGAAACCGCCGTCGGCCTTGCGCTCCCAAATCTGCACACCGTCACAGGTGATATGGAACGTGCCACCGGTAGCCGGCACCAGTGAGACCTTACCCAGGTCATCGGCAAATGTACTCAGCAGTTCCTGGGCCAGCCACGCGGCACGCAGCAGCCACTGGCATTGGGTGCAATAGGTGATGACGACCTCGGGTTTAATCGACGACATAATTTGACAGGTTCCTGGCATAACGGGCGCGGAGGATCGGGTGGCTATAATAGCGGCCTTTATCGTCCAGCTCCGAGATTCAAGATGCGCCGCCTGCTGTCCTGCCTGTTTTTGTGCCTGCTCCCCCTCCTTGCCCATGCCGTGGACGCTCCGCGCCCGAAGGTCGGCCTGGTGCTGTCTGGCGGCGCCGCCCGAGGCCTGGCCCATATCGGGGTGCTCAAGGCGCTGGAAGAGCAAGGCATCCAGATCGATGCGATCGCCGGCACCAGCATGGGCGCGGTGATTGGTGGGCTGTATGCCTCCGGATACAAGATCGACGAGTTGGAAAAACTCGCATTGAACATCGATTGGCAACAGGCGCTCTCCGACGCACCGCCGCGCGAAGACGTGCCGTTTCGCCGCAAGCAGGATGACCGGGACTTCCTGGTCAAGCAGAAGCTCAGTTTCCGCGATGACGGCAGCCTCGGCCTGCCGCTGGGGGTAATCCAGGGCCAGAACCTGGCGCTGCTGCTGGAAAGCATGTTCGCCCACAGCAGCAACACCCGCGATTTCGACAAACTGCCGATCCCTTTCCGCGCGGTGGCCACCGATATCACCACCGGTGAAAAAGTCGTCTTCGGCAAGGGCCACTTGCCCAAGGTGATCCGCGCGAGTATGTCGATCCCAGCCGTGTTCGCCCCGGTGGAGCTAGACGGCCGGCTGCTAGTGGACGGCGGCATGACCGATAACATCCCGCTGGATGTCGCGCGGGAGATGGGCGTGGATATCGCCATCGTGGTGGACATCGGCACCCCGCTACGCTCGCGCAAGCAACTGGCCACGGTGGTGGACGTACTCAACCAGTCCATCACCCTGATGACCCGGCGCAATTCCGAAGAGCAACTCAAAGCCCTGCAACCCAGGGATGTGCTGATCCAGCCGCCGCTGGCAGCCTATGGCGTGACCGATTTCGGCCGCGCCAAGGACATGATCGACGCCGGCTACCGCGCCACCCGCGCCCTCGACGTGCGCCTGGCGCACCTGCGTCCGGCTGCGCCGATCGACCCGCAGCTGGTGGCCGCGCGCACGCCGGGCGAGCGCACCCCGGTCATCACCGCCATCACCGTGGAGAACGACTCGAAAGTCAGCGACGACGTGATCCGCTACTACATCCGCCAACCCTTGGGCGAACCGCTCAATCTGGGTCGCCTGCAAACCGACATGGGCACCTTGTATGGCCTGGATTACTTCGATCAGGTGCAATACCGCGTGATCAAGAAAGGCCAGGACAACACCCTTGTAATCAGCGCCCACGGCAAACGCAGCGGCACCGACTACCTGCGCCTGGGGCTGAACCTGTCGGATGACATGCGCGGCGACAGTGCCTTCAACCTGGGCGCCAGCTACCGCATCAACGGCATCAACCGCCTTGGCGCGGAATGGCTGACGCGCGTGCAGATCGGCGACCGCCAAGAGCTGTACAGCGAGTTCTACCAACCGATGGACGCCGGTTCGCGTTACTTCGTCGCGCCCTATATCAGCGCCCAGGCACAGAACGTCGAGCTGATCCTGGATAACGACCCCATCTCCGAATATCGCCTGGAACGTTACGGCTTCGGCCTGAATGTGGGGCGGCAGATCGGTAACAGCGGTGAGATTCGCTTCGGTGTCGGCGAAGCCTGGGGCCAGGCGGACGTACGCATCGGCGACCGCGACCTGCCGAGCGTGAGCTTCAGCGAAGGCTTCTATGAGCTGAAATACTCCTTCGACTCTCTGGACAACGTGTACTTCCCCCACTCCGGTGAAGACATCGGCCTGGCTTATCGCGAATTCGAACCGGGGTTAGGCTCGGATCAACGCTACCGTCAATGGGAGTTCAAACTCGACAAAGCCATGAGCCACGGCCCGGACACTTTGGTGCTGGGCGGACGTTACGGGCGCACCCTGGACGATTCGGACGTGGTGATTTCCAGCTTCCTGCTCGGCGGTGCCAGACAGCTGTCAGGCTTTCGCCAGGACGCGATCTCGGGGCAAAACATCAGCCTGATGCGCGCCGTGTACTACCGCCGGCTGACGCCGCGTTCGTACTTGCCGCTGGATTTCCCGCTGTACCTGGGCGCGTCTCTGGAACGTGGGCGGGCGTGGAACAACGACAATGAATTCGACAGCGGCTATATCAACGCCGCGAGTGTTTTCCTCGGGTTCGACACGCCACTGGGGCCACTGAATTTCAGTTATGGCTTCAACGATGATAACCAGAAGGCGGTGTACCTGAACCTGGGGCAGACTTTCTAGGGAGCCTGCGCGCATAGGGTCAATGCGGCAGGTTTTTAAGATGGGGTGAGCCTGCTCATCACAACAGGCTCAGCCATCTGCGCAGCTCAGGACTTTTCCAGATTCGCCAGAATATGCGCATGCACCCGCATGCACACACGCAGGTCCGCCTCGTTTACGCCGGCAAACAGCTCGTGACGCAACTCGGTGGCAATGGTTTCAATTTGATCGATCAGAGGACGGGCGCTGTCGCACAGCAGGATGCGCTTTGCGCGACGGTCTTCGAGCACCGCCTGGCGTTGCACCAGGCCCTGGCCTTCAAGGCTGTCGAGCAGCCTTGCAAGGGTCGGCCCCTCTACCCCGACGCTCTGGGCCAGCTCACGCTGAGTAGGAGCTTCTTCGAAACGGGCCAGGTGCAACAGCACCAGCCAACGCGCCTGGGACAGGCCCAGCCCCGCCAAACGGCGGTCCAGCTCGGCGCGCCAACCTCGGGACATTTGCGCCAGCTGCATGCCAAAACGGTGTTGATCGGTTAACGGCATAAAAAACTCATGTTTTAGACTGAAAATAAAATGTGGCTAATTATTAGTCAGCTAAGCATGAGCCTTGCCCTTAGGCAAGCGCCGCTCAGTACTGATCTGTGACATTGTCGTAATTGACACATTAAATTTCGAATTCTGACTGCAAAGCGGCTCGCACGCAGTACAGAACCCCCTCCGGCACACGCCCGGTAAACAACGGTGCGATCTCCGCGACAGCTGGCAATTCGCCTTCGCCGTCAAGGAAAGCGTCCTGGATCTCACCCAGCAAATCTTCCGGTAAATCCAGTGCTTGCTCCAACGACAACTGTTGCTTGCCGATGGATTCGGCGAGCAAGGTGTAGACGTTTTTTTCCGAGCATTGCAGTTGGCCGGCGATCTGGATCGGGGTCATTCCGGCGCGGGCCAGGCTGATCAATTCGTGGCGAATGTCGGCCACTTCCTTGGGCGCCTCGGCCTGACCACCGAGCACTTCGAGAAAGGCCTGGCCATAGCGCTCCAGCTTGCGCGCGCCCACGCCGCTGACGCGGGCCATTTCCGCCAGGGAGGCGGGTTGCTCGCGCAACATTTCCAGCAAGGTGGAGTCCGGAAAGATAACGTACGGCGGCACACTGTGTTCCTGTGCGAGTTTGCGCCGCAGGGCGCGCAAGGCTTCCCACTGCTCGCGCTCTTCCCCGCGCACCAGTTGGCTGGCCTGGCTGGTGCTGCTTTTGGCGGTGGTCTGCGGCTTGAGATCGCGGCGCAGTTCCAGGCTCACTTCACCCTTGAGCAGTGGCCGGCAACTGTCGTTAAGGCGCAGCCCGCCGTACCCTTCAAGGTCGATGTCCACCAGGCCGCGGGCCACCATTTGCCGGAACAACGAGCGCCACTCGCCTTCGGCGCGGGCCTTGCCGACGCCGTAAACCGAGAGTTTTTCGTGGCCAAAGCTGCGAACTTTTTCGTTGTCCTTGCCCAGCAACACATCCACCAGATGGCCCACGCCGTAACGCTGACCGGTTCGGTAGATCGCCGACAACCCCTGGCGCGCCGGTTCGGTGGCGTCCCAGGTCTGCACGCCGTCCACGCAGTTGTCGCAATGCCCGCAGGGCTCGGGCATGTCTTCGTCGAAATAAGCCAGCAGCGTCTGACGGCGGCAACGGGTCTCTTCGCACAGCGAGAGCATGGCATCGAGCTTGTGCTGTTCCAGGCGCTTGTGGCGCTCATCGCCTTCGGAGTTCTGCAGCATTTGCTTGAGCATCACCACGTCTTGCAGGCCGTAGACCATCCACGCATCCGCCGGCAGACCATCACGGCCGGCACGTCCGGTTTCCTGGTAATAAGCTTCCAACGACTTGGGCAGGTCCATGTGGGCGACAAAGCGCACGTTGGATTTGTCGATGCCCATACCAAACGCAATGGTCGCCACCATGATCAAGCCTTCCTCGTTGAGGAAACGCTTCTGATGATAGGCGCGCAGGTCGTTCGGCAGGCCGGCGTGGTAAGGCAAGGCTGGGTAACCCTGTTCACACAGAAACGCGGCCACTTCGTCGACTTTCTTGCGCGACAGGCAATAGACAATACCCGCATCGCTGCGCCGCTCGGACAGGAACGCCAACAGCTGCTTGCGCGGCTGCTCCTTGGGCACGATGCGGTAGAAAATGTTCGGCCGGTCGAAGCTCGACAGGAAGCGCTCGGCGTTCTGCAAATGCAGGCGTTCGACGATTTCTTCGCGGGTACGTTTGTCGGCCGTGGCGGTCAGCGCAATGCGCGGCACGTCGGGGAACAGTTCCGCCAGTTGGCCCAGTTGCAGGTATTCGCGCCGGAAATCGTGGCCCCATTGCGAGACGCAGTGCGCCTCATCAATCGCGAACAGGGCAATTTCCAGCCCCTGCAGGAACGCCAGCATGCGCGGCTGCACCAGCCGCTCCGGGGCGAGGTAGAGCATTTTGACTTCACCGCGTTTGATCCGCGCGGCCAGGTCGCGTTGTTGCTCGGCGCTGAGGGTAGAGTTCAGGGAAGCAGCGGCCACGCCGAGTTCCTCAAGGGTTGCCACTTGGTCGTCCATCAAAGCGATCAACGGCGATACCACCACCGCCAACCCGTTGCGCAACAGCGCCGGCACCTGGAAGCACAACGACTTGCCGCCGCCGGTAGGCATCAGCACCAGGGCATCGCCGCCACTGGCCACGCGCTCAATGATCGCACCCTGACGGCCACGAAAACTGTCGTAGCCGAAGATGTCCTTGAGGACGCGTTGAGCCTGCTCGAGCATGTAGAACTCCAAAAAAGTGCCGAAACCCTCCGTATAGGCTGGCCGAAAAAAAACGCGGCCTCGGAAAATAATCCGTAAGCGAAGTTTTCTCGGGCGGGCTCCTGGCCGGTAGGGGCATCACAAAACGCGGCAGTATACCCGAGCGTCATCCGGCAAAGGGCGCCACTGACGAATTGCAGCCCGTCTTTAAAACCGGGCAAATGTGCATGGCGGCTGGCCTGTGGGCGCAAGAACGCCTAGAATTCAGCATCGTTTATCCCCAAGGTAGTCCTTCATGTCCTTCGCTGAGCAACTAACCCGCCTGCAAGCCTTCCTCGACGCCGATGAGCTGCATGAGGAGGCGCTGGACTATGTGGCCGCCCACGGCTACCTGACCGCCCTGTCCATCTGCTCCGAGGTCGTGCCCGACCGCGAATGGATCGACGCGCTGTTCGCCGAAGAACCCCACTACGCCGACGCCGCCCAGCGCGAAGAAATCGAGTCCACCCTGGTGGCCCTGAAGGCCCATATCGGTCGCCAACTGGCATCCGACGAGGAATTCGAGCTGCCGTGCGAGCTGGACTTGGGCGATGACCCGGACGACTCCGACCTGCGCGGCTGGTGCATCGGTTTCATGGAAGGCGTGTTCCTGCGTGAAGCGGCCTGGTTCGAAACCGCCGAGGAAGAGGTCAGCGAGATGCTGCTGCCGATCATGGTCGGTTCGGGCCTGTTCGAAGAAGAGGCGGAATTTTCCGACATCGCTTCCGACGCCAACCTGATGGACGACATGATCGTACAGATCCCGGAAGCCCTGACCGCCCTGTACCTGCTGTGCAACGCCCCTGATGAAAAACCGGCGATCCTCAAGCCACGTCACCACTGAGTCGCTCGCCCGTGACACCCATGGGCAAGCGTTCGCCGCTGCTGCGCTACGCACTGCTGGCCATCGGCTGGCTGAGCGTGGCCCTGGGCGTGATCGGTATTTTCCTACCGGTCCTGCCCACTACCCCCTTCCTCTTGCTCGCCGCCGCCTGCTTCGCGCGAAGCTCCCCGCGGTTCTACCAGTGGCTGGTGGAACACCCGCGCCTGGGCCCGTGGATTCGTGACTATCTGGATGGCAATGGCATCCCGCTCAAGGGCAAGGTCTACGCCATCGGCCTGATGTGGCTGAGCATCGGTATTTCCTGCTATCTGGTGCCACTACCTTGGGCACGCGGGTTCATGCTGACCAGCGCCGTGCTGGTGACTGTCTATATCCTGCGCCAGAAAACCCTGCCGCCGCGCTGAACGCCGTGTGCGACATAAGATCCCACACGACCTTGGTCGACACTGACTAACCCCGAGCATCATGCGAGACTGTCCCACCGGGCCTGGAATGCCTGGGTGTTCTTTTGTTCGGAGTTCCCATGACGCTGTCCAGTGGGCTGATCGCCACCGTCGCCCTGGCCTATATGGCCATTATGTTTGCCATCGCTTTCTACGGCGACCGTCGCCATGCGCCACTGCCGCCGCGCATGCGTGCCTGGGTGTACAGCCTTTCGCTGGCAGTTTACTGCACCAGTTGGACCTTCTTCGGCGCTGTCGGCCAGGCTGCCGAACAGTTGTGGGCATTTATACCGATCTACCTGGGACCGGTGCTGTTGCTGGTATTGGCACCTTGGGTCCTGCAAAAAATGGTGCTGATCAGCAAGCAGGAAAACATCACTTCCATCGCCGACTTTATCGCGGCGCGGTATGGCAAATCCCAATCCCTGGCGGTGGTGGTGGCGTTGATCTGCCTGGTGGGCGTGCTGCCGTATATCGCCCTGCAGCTCAAAGGCATTGTGCTGGGGGTCAACCTGTTGATCGGCGCCGGGGCCGACACCACCGGCACGCGCGCTCAGGACACCGCGCTGATCGTGTCGCTGGTACTGGCGTTGTTCACCATCGTGTTTGGTACGCGCAACCTCGATGCCACCGAACACCATCGCGGCATGGTGTTGGCCATTGCGTTTGAGTCCCTGGTCAAGCTGTTCGCTTTTCTCGCGGTGGGTGCGTTCGTGACCTACGGCCTGTACGACGGCTTCGGCGACCTGCTCGACCAGGCGATGCTCACCCCTCGCCTGGAGGAATACTGGCAAGAGACCGTTAACTGGCCATCCATGGTGGTGCAGACCGGGGTGGCCATGATGGCGATCATCTGCCTGCCCCGGCAGTTTCATGTGACCGTGGTGGAAAATATCGAGCCTCAGGACCTGCGCCTGGCCAAGTGGGTGTTTCCGGCCTATCTGGTGCTGGCCGCGCTGTTTGTGATCCCCATTGCCCTCGGCGGCAAGATGCTGCTGCCGGCCTCGGTACTGCCGGACTCTTACGTGATCAGCCTGCCCATGGCCGAAGCCCACCCGGCGCTGGCAGTACTGGCGTTTATCGGTGGCGCGTCGGCGGCTACCGGCATGGTGATCGTGGCGAGCATCGCGTTATCCACCATGGTGTCCAACGACATGTTGCTGCCCTGGCTGTTGCGCCGCTCCAGCGCCGAGCGGCCGTTCGAGGTGTTCCGCCACTGGATGCTGTCGGTGCGTCGGGTGAGCATCGTCATCATCCTGTTGCTGGCGTACGTCAGTTACCGCCTGCTGGGCTCCACGGCGAGCCTGGCGACCATCGGCCAGATCGCCTTCGCCGCCGTGACCCAATTGGCGCCGGCGATGCTCGGCGCGCTGTATTGGAAGCAAGCAAACCGGCGCGGAGTGTTTGCCGGTCTCGCCGCAGGCACGTTCCTGTGGTTCTACACCTTGGTCCTACCGGTTACCGCGAAAAGTCTGGGATGGTCGCTAAGCCTGTTCCCAGGGCTGACGTGGATGCATTCCCACCCGCTGGGGCTGTCCGTGACTTCGCTGACCCTGGGCACGGTGTTCTCCCTGGCGGGCAACTTCACGCTGTTCGTGTGGGTGTCGATGCTGTCGCGCACGCGGGTGTCCGAGCACTGGCAGGCCGGGCGCTTTATCGGCCAGGAAATCAGCCAGCGTGCCAGCGCCCGTTCGATGCTGTCGGTGCAGATCAGCGACCTGCTCAGCCTGGCCGCGCGTTTCGTGGGTGAAGAGCGCGCGCAGCAAAGCTTTATCCGTTTTGCCTATCGCCAAGGCAAAGGCTTCAACCCCAACCAGAATGCCGACAACGACTGGATCGCCCACACCGAACGCCTGCTGGCCGGTGTGCTCGGCGCTTCTTCGACGCGCGCGGTGGTAAAAGCCGCGATTGAAGGTCGGGACATGCAACTGGAGGACGTAGTACGCATCGCCGACGAAGCCTCGGAAGTGCTGCAGTTCAACCGTGCCCTGCTGCAAGGCGCCATCGAGAACATCACCCAGGGCATCAGCGTGGTGGACCAGTCTCTCAAACTGGTGGCCTGGAACCGGCGTTATCTGGAGTTGTTCAATTACCCGGAGGGGCTGATCAGCGTAGGCAGGCCGATTGCCGACATCATCCGGTACAACGCCGAGCGTGGCCTGTGCGGGCCGGGCGAAGCCGAGGTGCATGTGGCGCGGCGTCTGCACTGGATGCGCCAGGGCCGTGCGCACACGTCCGAGCGCTTGTTTCCCAATGGCCGCGTGATCGAACTGATCGGCAACCCGATGCCTGGCGGTGGCTTTGTCATGAGCTTCACTGATATCACCGCGTTCCGTGAAGCCGAACAGGCCCTGACCGAGGCCAACGAGGGCCTGGAACAACGGGTTACCGAACGCACCCATGAACTGTCGCAGCTTAACCTGGCCCTCACCGACGCCAAGAGCGTGGCCGAAACCGCCAGCCAGTCGAAAACCCGCTTTCTGGCGGCGGTCAGCCATGACTTGATGCAGCCGTTGAACGCCGCGCGCCTGTTCTCCGCCGCCCTCTCCCACCAAAGCGACGGACTCTCCGACGAGGCACGGCAATTGGTGCAGCATCTGGACAGTTCGCTGCGCTCGGCCGAAGACCTGATCAGCGATCTGCTGGATATCTCGCGCCTGGAAAACGGCAAGATCAACCCGCAACGCCAGCCGTTCGTTCTCAACGAGCTGTTCGACACCCTGGGCGCCGAATTCAAGGCGTTGGCCCAGGAGCAAGGTTTGCGGTTCCGCCTGCGCGGCAGCCGTTTACGGGTGGACAGCGACATCAAGTTGCTGAGGCGCATCCTGCAGAATTTTCTCACCAATGCCTTCCGTTATGCCGACGGCCCGGTGCTGCTCGGCGTAAGGCGTCGCGAAGGCGAACTCTGCCTGGAAGTGTGGGACCGCGGCCCCGGTATCCCGCCGGATAAGCAAAAGGTGATCTTCGAAGAGTTCAAACGCCTGGACAGCCACCAGACCCGCGCGGAAAAGGGGCTGGGCCTGGGCTTGGCGATTGCCGACGGCCTGTGCCGCGTGCTGGGTCACCGCCTGAGCGTGCGCTCATGGCCCGGCAAGGGCAGCGTGTTCAGCGTGAGTGTGCCGCTGGCGCGCAACCAGGCCAGCCCGCTACCCAAGCCAGCACAGGAAAACGGCTTGCCCCTCAGCGGCGCGCAGGTGCTGTGCGTGGATAACGAAGAGAGCATCCTGATCGGCATGCGCAGCCTATTGACCCGTTGGGGTTGCGAAGTGTGGACGGCCAGGGATCAGGCTGAATGCGCGGCGCTGCTGGCCGAGGGGGTACGCCCACAACTGGCGCTGGTGGATTACCACCTGGACCATGGCGAAACCGGCACGGAATTGATGGGCTGGCTGCGCACGCAGTTGGCCGAACCGATTCCCGGCGTAGTCATCAGCGCCGACGGGCGCCCGGAGAGCGTGGCCGAAGTGCATGCGGCGGGCTTGGATTATTTGGCCAAACCCGTCAAGCCGGCGGCGTTGCGGGCGCTGTTGAGTCGGCATCTGCCGTTGTAGGGCAAGTGTGTGCGGGGCGATTATTCAGGCAGATGCGCCACGCCGTCCGCATCGGTCATCGCCCGCTCCAACAGATCCGCCGGCAGGCTTTTGCTGGCACGCGCCCCGAGCAATCTGAGCTGCTCGGTGCGGCTGACCAGGTTGCCGCGTCCATCTGTCAGCTTGTTTCGCGCGGCGCTGTAAGCTTTATCCAATTGCTGTAGACGGTTGCCCACTTCATCCAGGTCTTGGATAAACAGCACGAACTTGTCGTACAGCCAGCCGGCGCGTTCGGCGATCTCACGGGCGTTCTGGCTTTGGCGCTCCTGCTTCCACAGGCTGTCGATCACCCGCAGCGTGGCCAATAACGTGGTGGGGCTGACGATGACGATATGCCGGTCGAAGGCCTCCTGAAACAGGTTCGGCTCAGCCTGCAGCGCGGCGGAAAAAGCCGCTTCGATCGGCACGAACAACAACACGAAATCCAGACTGTGCAGACCTTCCAGGCGCTTGTAGTCTTTGCTGGCCAAGCCTTTGACGTGATTGCGCAGGGACAGTACATGCTGTTTCAACGCCGCCTGGCCGATCACCTGATCTTCGGCCGCGACGAACTGCTGGTACGCGGTCAGGCTGACCTTGGAATCCACCACCACTTGCTTGTCACCGGGCAGCATGATCAGCACATCCGGCTGGAAGCGCTCGCCGTCCGGGCCTTTGAGGCTGACCTGGGTCTGGTACTCGCGGCCTTTCTCCAGGCCCGCGTGCTCCAGCACCCGCTCAAGAATCAGTTCGCCCCAGTTGCCCTGGGTTTTCTGGCCCTTCAGCGCACGGGTCAGGTTGGTGGCTTCGTCCGATAGACGTAGGTTCAGTTGCTGCAGGCGTTCAAGCTCCTTGGCCAAAGAGAAACGCTCGCGCGCTTCGTTCTGATAGCTTTCTTCCACACGTTTTTCGAAGGACTGAATGCGCTCTTTCAGCGGATCGAGCAACTGGCCCAGGCGTTCCTGGCTGGTCTCGGCGAAACGCTGCTCACGCTCATCGAAGATCTTGCCGGCCAACTCGGCGAACTGCGCACGCAACTCATCGCGCGAGCCTTGCAGATCGGCCAAGCGTTGCTGATGGCTGTCCTGTTGCTCGCGCAGTTCAGCGCTCAGCGCGGCCGCCAACGCATCGAGACGACGCAATTCGGCCTCCTTGGCGCTGCGGTCGAGGTTCCAGGCGTGGGCGGCATCGCGGGCATTGTCGCGGTCGATCTGCAACAGTTCGACTTCGCGGCGCAGCGCCGCCAGATCGGCCTGCTTGGCGGTGTTGGCCTGGCTCAGGTCGCTGATTTCATCGCGACTGGCATCCAGTTGCGCGGCGAGACCTTCCTGGGCCAACTGCGCGTTGGCCAAGCGTTCTTCGAGCACTTCCCAGCCGGCCATACGCGCGCTCAGTCGCCGCTGAAGCTGCCAGCACACTGCCAACAGCGGCACTGCGGCGCCTGCAAGGCCCAGGGCAATACTGGTCCAGTCAAAAGCCATCGCCATGTCTGCCATCACCGAAAAAGAGCAAGGTTAACCAAGCACAGGGTCAGAGGACAGCTCAGTCTTCGACCTGGCGCAATTCGCGCTGGGCCCGCACGTCGCCGGCACGGGCCGCCTGGCGCAGCAGATCATGGCCGATGCGACGGTCGCGGGCACTGCCGCACTCGCGGCACATCAACTGACCCAGACGGCTCTGAGCAGCGACTACACCTTCCCGGGCAGGCTGCTTGAGCAAGCGCCCGGCGAAATGTTTGACATTGGCGCTATGCCCCAGGCGTGGGCTGTCGAGCAGCCACAGCGCGACTTTCAAGGAAAAACGCTTGGGTGCGGTAACAGTTTGGAGGGTATCGGTAACGGCAGGTGATACTGAGCGAAACTTCATAAAGCACTGTGGGACAGAACGGAAGGCGCGCCACTCTACTCTTTTTTTCGCACAGGTAAAGCTGAAAAAACCGTGCACGCCCGTGCTAGAGCAAGCGCTTGGGACAATCCACAGAAGCTGTGGATAACTCAGTGGACAACCCGCCCTCAACTGGCGCAAAGCCCCATGGAACGGGGCTCGCAGTCAAACTGACGATTTTTTCACCAATAAAAAAAAGCCAGATTTTTCATTGACTTAAATTTCCAATGCAGGCAAATGGCGCGCTTTTCCAGAAGTTGACGGCTTGGTTACATACGCTGCAACTAATGTGCACAAGTACCATGCGCCGGTTATATCGCCGCGATTTTTTAAGCGACACGCGTCAGAATTGTTACCGCCCTATCCCATTAAGGACTTTTCAGATCCTCCCAGGCTGTCCACACTGCCGGACCTGCAATGCAAGGCTGGGTGGGTCGATGAAGGGAATGCTGTTGTTCGCCGTGTTGTTACTGGCCATCTGCGCCATCTCCCTGGGAATCAATGCCGCGTTACCTTCTCCAGACGGAGCCTTGTTTGCCATCGCAATTCTGCTGTCTGCCACGTTCACTGCGGTTAGTTTGTGCATTGAGCTGGGAGAAGGACGCATCAACGACATGAGCGGCCTGATTACAGTGGTAGAAACCGGTCAATCCTTGCGTCTGACCCTGGCCGCCTACGCGTTGGGCTGCTCATTGGCGGCTGCCGCGACGGTGCTGGTCTATCGCGGCCTGCTCACAGGCTGACTGGTTTTTTGGCGAACACACTTCCCTTACCTGTTTCAATCCGTTACTATCCGCGGCGTTAGTACCAAGCTGAAAGTCAATTCTGGTCGAACAAATCCCCTGAACAACACGGGATCGACCACCTCGATGGTTTCCAGGTATCACTTGCGTCGACACTGCCTTTGAACAAGCAAAGGGTGCCGCGAAGTTTCAATACTCTGACCGAACCAACCTGCAAATTGATCAGGATCTTCACCCCGGGCCCAGAACCTTTGCCCTTGTCGTGTTGCCTGCCCTCCTAAGTACCTACCTGCCAGCCCAAGCGCGCCTTATTGAACAGCGCTTCAAACTGGCTGCTTTGTTCCAGTCGGGTTCTTCGTTTGATCAATGGTGATCAACGTCACTGGAACGTTTTAACGTTGCACGGTTCTTAACCGTGTCATTTGTAGGAACACCAATAATATGTCCACTCAAATCCATACTCAGGATGCCATTCGCACCCTTACCAACGCTTTTGCTCCAATGAACTGCCTGATCATGGCCGCTCGCAAAGGCTGCTTCAGCTTCACCCTGGTCAACGAGCATGGCATCGCCCGTCATAGCGAACGCCTGTACCCCGATCAATACTCCAGCGCAGAACCGCTGCAGGCCGTGATCGAGCGTACCCGCCAGGCACNNGAATAAGATGTTTTAAAAACAGGCCTTTACATCACAAATATGACACTACACTTCAACTCAAGCGGCATGATCCGCTTCCGGCGAGCCTGAGATCCGATCCACCGCTGCCAAGCCCTTACTGTCTCAGGCCTCGCCTACCCCTTTTATGGATTGAGACGTTTATGGGTATCGCTGCCAGCGAATTGTGTCGATATGTGATCCGGCCGACCTTGATGTACCTCGGCCGTCACGACCCGAACGCGGAATCCCTGCTGCTGGGTATCGCCGCCAGCCAATCCGAATTGGGCTCGGCGCTGCATGATCGGCGTGGTCACGGCCTGTACAGCATTACCGAGCCGTGCCATCGCGCGTTGTGGGACACCTATTTGGCGCTGGACCCGGACCGGGCCAGCCTGGTGCGCGGCTTGGCCAGCCAGCACGCGTTTCTCAGCGCTCCTCAGCTTGAACTCACCGTCAACCTGCGTTACGCCACCGCCATCGCTTGGCTTTTGGTGGAACAACATGCCGCCGCCCTGCCACCGCCCGGCGATGTTTTAGGCATGGCGCGTATCTGGAAAGAAATTTTTCACCCTCAAGGGAGACTGCGAGATTTCACCCAAGCCTGGCAAACCTGTGTTTCGCCCAAGAAACACATGGCCTGTTGACCGGGCAATTTGCAAGATTCGGCAAAAAACGCGAATTTTGGTCGGATTGTCCTACAAAACCGCTCTATCTCCAGTATTACAGCCTGTAGCGCGTTGTGTATTTTATTGATACTTTCCGCAGCGGTGATCACCACGGAGTTCTAATAATGAAAAAAGTAATGCTCAAGACCACACTTAGCCTCGCCGTTGCCATGGCCTCCTCCCAACTGTTCGCAAGTGGTTTCGCACTCAACGAACAGAGTGTCAGTGGGATGGGTACGGGTTTCGCAGGTCGTTCATCCACTGCCGATGATGCAAGCACTGTTTACGGTAACCCAGCCGGTATGGCTCGCCTGAATGGCCAGCAAATCACTGGCGGCGTAGCAGCCATTGATGCCTCCACCGATATCAGCGACGTCAGCGGCCGCTCCCGCGGCAGCAACAAAGGCGATATGGTGCCTTTCACTGCCGTGCCTTTCGGTTTCTACACCAACAAACTCAACGATCAGTGGGCTGTCGGTTTTGGCGTGTACGCACCGTTTGGCCTGGTGACCGACTACGAAAAAGGCTTCCAGGGCCGCAGCTTCGGCAGCAACAGCGAAGTGAAAGTCATCACTTTCCAACCGACTGTCAGCTACGCCTTCAATGATCGCGTTTCGGTCGGTTTCGGCCCGACCATCAACCGCATCGCCGGTACCCTGGAATCGGACCTGTCGTTCAACCCAGCGGCGCCAGACACCAACATCAAGATCAAAGGTGATGACACCGCGCTGGGCTTCAACGTCGGCGTACTGGTACAAGCCACCGATACCACTCGCGTGGGCCTGACCTACCACTCCAAAGTCAGCTATAAGCTGGACGGCCACACCGAGGTGAGCGCACCGACTGCTACTTCGGGCCTGTTGCGTAGCAACCGCTACGACGCGTCCCTGAAGATCGATACCCCTGAGTCCTACGACCTGTCGGTGACTCAAGACCTGACCGACGCCTGGAAACTCTATGCCGGTGCCACATGGACCCGCTGGAGCCGCCTGAAAGACATCACAGTCAAGAACGAAGGCGTCGTGGGTGGCGCAACGGGCGGCGCGCTGGCCCCCGCTCTGGTCGGCACCATCAAGGAAGAACAGAACTGGCACGATACCTGGGCCTACGCCCTGGGCACGTCGTATCAGTTGACCAAGCAGGTGGTACTGCGTACCGGCCTGACGTTCGACCAGTCGCCTACCAACAACACTGACCGTTCGCCGCGTATTCCTACCGGTGACCGCACCATCTTCAGCCTGGGCCTGGGTTACGAGGTCATGCCAAACATGACGGTCGACGTGGCCTACTCCTACCTGAAGGAAGAAGACGTCAAGATTGCGCGCTCCAACCAATTGGCCAGCTACAACGCCAAGTACGAAAACAGCGCCAATGGTTTCGGGCTTGGCATGACCTATCGCTTCTGATTTCACCGAGGCGTAAAAAAGCCCCGCTCTCCTGCAAAGGAGGCGGGGCTTTTCAATGGGTGTCGATCAGGGTTTGGAGGCCAGTGCCTGCTCCACCGCCTCGATCAGATCCGGACTGTCCGGCTTGGTCAGGCTGGAAAAATCGGCGATGACTTTGCCCTCGCGGTCGATCACGTATTTGTAGAAATTCCATTTCGGCGCATTGCTCTGCTGCGCCAGCACTTTGAACAAATGCACCGCGTCCGGGCCTTTAACCTTCTGCGGCTCGGTCATGGTGAAGGTCACGCCGTAGTTGACGTAGCAGACCTTGGCCGTCTCTTCGCCGGTCTTGGCTTCCTGCTTGAAATCATCGGAAGGCACGCCGATCACTTCCAAGCCCTGGTCCTTGTAGCGTTGGTACAGTGCCTCAAGACCTTTGAACTGCGGGGCGAAACCACAGAAGCTCGCGGTATTGACGATCACCAGCGGCTTGCCGGCAAAGCGCTGGCACAGATCGATGGTCTCCTTGGCGCGCAACTTCGGCAATTGCCCCTCCAGCAAGGGTGGGCAGTCGGCGGCCATCGCCACACCGCCAAAGGCCGCCATCAGCACGGGTACTGCAAGCCAGCGCATCTGCATGGGGAAATATCCTTTTAAGAATTCAGGGATCGAACTTAACAGATCGACATGCCCAGTTGCATCAACGCCAGACCGCCGCGCTGCCAGCCCCACCAGGCCAGCGCCAGCAACAGCGCCACGACTGCTGCGCCGCCGAGCCAATACCAGGTCGAACTCATGCCACCTCCATTTGCGCCTGCAAACGCGCCACCGGCCGCTCGCGCACCGGCCAATTCAGGGCCGCGGCGAGCAGGCTCAACAGAATTGCCACCTGCCAGATCAAATCGTAGTTGCCGGTTCGATCATAGACCAACCCGCCCAACCACCCACCGAGGAATGAACCGAGTTGGTGGAACAGAAACACGATGCCACCGAGCATGGACAGGTTGCGTACACCAAACAGCGTCGCGACGGTGCCGTTGGTCAGCGGCACGGTGGACAGCCACAAGAAACCCATGGCCATGCCGAACAGGTAGGCCGACATCTCTGTGACCGGCGCCCACAGAAACAGCACGATCACCACCGCCCGCAGCAGGTACAAAGCCGTCAGCAGGCGCGGCTTGGACATGCGCCCGCCGAGCCAACCAGCGGTATAGGTGCCGAAAATATTGAACAGACCAATCAGCGCCAGCACCGTGGTGCCGACGGTTGCCGGCAGATGCTGGTCCACCAGATAGGCCGGCAGGTGCACACCGATAAACACCACTTGGAAACCGCACACAAAAAACCCAAAGGCCAGCAACCAGAACCCGGAGTGAGCGCAGGCTTCCTTGAGCGCTTCACCCAGGGTCTGCTGACCGGCCATGACCGGCAGCGGCCGATCCTTGAGCATGCTGACCAGCGGCAGAATCAACGCCACCATCAAGCCCAGCGCCAACAATGCGGCGGACCAGCCCAGCCAACCGATCAGGCCTAAGGTGCCCGGAACCATGGCGAACTGGCCGAACGACCCGGCCGCGCTGGCGATGCCCATGGCCATGCTGCGTTTTTCCGGAGCCACGGCGCGGCCCACCACCCCCAGGATCACCGAGAACGAAGTGCCCGACAGGCCGATTCCGATCAGCAAGCCCGCACTTAACGACAGCGACCACGCTGAATCGGACATGCCCATCAGCACCAGGCCCGCCGCGTATAAAACACCGCCAACAAACACCGCTTTGGTGGCGCCGAAGCGGTCCGCCAACGCGCCGGTGAACGGCTGCGCCAGGCCCCAGATCAGGTTCTGCAAGGCGATGGCAAAGGCGAAGGTTTCACGGCCCCAGCCGAATTCGGTACTCATCGGCGCGAGAAACAGGCCGAACCCGTGCCGCACGCCCAACGATAACGCCAGGATCAGCGCACTCCCCAAAAGAACCCAGCCACTGGTGCGCCACATCGAGGTCATTTCTTATTCTCCGTTCGCGGGTATATACCCGCTTATTATCGAACAAACCCGCGTTCAGGCGAGTTCATCCAGCAAGGCCAACAGGGTTTCGCGTTTTTGCGCGCCCAATTTATCGATCAGTTTCTGCTGTGCCGCTTCCCAGGCCGGCAACGCGGCAGCCAGGCGTGCTTCACCGGCCGCGGTGAGCTGCACCAGGCGATTGCGCAAATCATCGCCTTCCACCAGTTGCACCAGCCCTTCACCTTCCAGCACCCGCAGGTTGCGGCCCAGGGTACTGCGATCCAGCCCCATCGCATCGGCTAGGCTGGAGATACTCGGTTGATCCAGGCGTTGCAGGTTGCTCAACAAAGAATACTGGGCAACGTTGATCCCGAAGCCGTCGAGGGCGCCGTCGTAATGCCTGCTGACGCCACGGGCGGCACGTCGCAGGTTGGTGCATAAACATTGGGAGGCAAGCATGGAACGTGTATATACCCGCGATTGAGCAAATGCAAGAAAGTGTTACAGCGCCAAGCCGACCAATACCACGACTTCCAGCAGCTCCAGCAGCGCACCGGCAGTGTCGCCGGTAGTGCCACCGAGGCGATTGATCATCAATTGGCGCAGGCCTACAAAGGCGATAGCCGCCAACAGCACTGCCACCCCGCCGCTGAACCCACCGATCAGCAGGCACGCCAGACCGCTGAGGATAAGCACCTGCTGCCCCACAGCCCTTGGTAAATGCTCCGACAATGCCTGACCCAAGCCGCCGGCACGCACATAACGCGTACTCAGGAACAACGCGAGCATCGACGCCCGGCCAATCAACGGCGCGAGGATCAATGCCGCAGTGTTGTGCTGTTCGATCAAGGCGACCAACGCGCTGAACTTGAGCAGCAACACCAGGCCCAACGTCACCACGGCAATCGGCCCGCTGCGCGGATCTTTCATGATAGTGAGGGTGCGCTCGCGATCACCGAAGCCACCCAGCCAGGCGTCAGCGCTGTCCGCCAGACCGTCCAGGTGCAAGCCGCCGCTGAGCAAGACCCAGGCAGTCAGCAGCAGCGCCGCGTGCAGCAGCAATGGCGCGCCCGTCAATGCGATACTCAGCCCCCACAACAGCACACCGAACACCCCACCGACCACCGGGTAAAACAGCAACGAGCGTCCCATTTCCTGGGGCTGCGGCATGCCTGGCAGGCGAATCGGCAGGCTGCTCAGAAATTGCAAGGCGATCCAGAACGGCAACATCGTCAGCTTCCTTCCCACAACGCGCCATCGGCGGCGACACGCAGGCTGAACAACCCACCGTGGCCGACTTCGACATTCAATAAGTGCTCACGAGGCAGCCCCCTCGCGCGGGCCAGCAACAGACGCATCACCCCGCCATGACTGATCAACAGGACACGCTCACCGGCATACGCCTGATGCAAACGTGCGACAGCACCCAGAACCCGCTGGGAAAAATCTTCAACCGGCTCGCCCTCGGGCGGCGTGAACCGGTAGGGATCGGCCCAGAAGCGCCCCAACCCCTCGGCATCGGTTTGCATCAGCGCCGCTGCGCTCTGCCCTTCCCACGCGCCGAAGTGCAATTCCTGCAAATCTTTTTCCAGACTCACCGGCACGTTGAGCTGGGCGCCCAGTTCATCGGCAAACCGCGCGCAGCGTTGCAGGGGCGAACTGATCAGCCGGTCCCACGGGCCTTGTTGCGCCACGGCGGCGCGCATCTGCGCCCAACCGTTGGCGGTAAGCGCGTCGTCCAGGCTGCCGCGCAGGCCGCCGCCCAGCTC
The DNA here is from genome assembly GCF_016307435.1 of Pseudomonas sp. S4_EA_1b. Lineage (NCBI taxonomy): Bacteria > Pseudomonadati > Pseudomonadota > Gammaproteobacteria > Pseudomonadales > Pseudomonadaceae > Pseudomonas > Pseudomonas sp. S4_EA_1b. Next base: position 191,574 of record NZ_JAEILC010000045.1, read on the forward strand.
GGTTTCACCGTGGCGCAGCAGGTCCAGGTGCAAGGTCATGCCGGGCGATCCGCCACGGCAGCTTCGGCGAAGGTCGCCATCTGCCCGTGCAGCGCACAGGCCAAGCGCAGCAACGGCACCGCCAGCGCCGCGCCGCTGCCTTCGCCCAGGCGCAGGCCCATGTCCAGCAACGGTTGCGCATCCAGGTGTTGCAGCACATGACGGTGGCCCGGCTCGGCGCCGCGATGGCCAAACAGCAGCCACGGGCGACAGGCCGCATTCAAACGCGTGGCCACCAGTGCGGCGACGCTGCAGATAAACCCGTCCACCAGCACCACGATGCCGGCCTGGGCGCAGGCGAGGTAGGCGCCCACCAACGCGGCGATTTCAAAGCCGCCCAGGTTGAACAGCGTCTGCAACACATCGCCGCGCTGGGCAGCATGCCGTGCCAATGCACGCTCAATCACTGCCACCTTGTGACTAACACCCTGGGCATTCAAGCCGGTGCCCGGACCGGTGAGGTCGCTGACTCGGCAATCGAGCAAGGCACAGGCCAGCGCGCTCGCCGCCGTGGTGTTGCCGATGCCCATTTCGCCGCCGATAAACAGCTGCGTGCCATGTTCCAATGCGCGCTGTGCGCTGTCACGTCCGGCCTGCAACGCCAACCGCCCCTGAGCGACGCTCATCGCCGGGCTGTCGACGAAATTGGCCGTACCCGCGCCGATATTCAGGTGACGCACACCCGGCAGGTCCAGGGACGGTGTCACCGTGCCCAGGTCGACCACTTCCAGACACGCCTCCAATTGCCGCGCCAGCACGCTGATGGCGGCCCCGCCACTGACAAAGTTGTGCAGCATCTGCCCGGTCACCGCCTGGGGAAACGCCGACACCCCTTCGGCCACCACGCCGTGATCGCCGGCGAAGATCGCGATCCACAGCTGATCCACCGCAGGCTTGATTCGCCCCTGCAAGCCGGCCAGTTGCACCGCCAACGCTTCCAGCTGGCCGAGGGAGCCAGCGGGTTTGGTCAATTGCTGCTGGCGTGCCAAGGCGTTTTCGTACGCCTCGGTGTCGACAGGCTTACAGGGGTTGAGCCACCAGGTGTCAGTCATAACGCAGTACCTTTCAATGTCAGGGGCAGTCCGGCGACCGTCAGCACCACGCGCTGACACCGCTCGGCCAAGGCTTGATGCAGCCAACCGGCTTCATCCACATAGCGGCGAGTCAATTCGCCCAGCGGCACGACACCCAGACCGGTCTCGTTGCTGACAAAAATAATCTCCCCCGGCAGCGTGGCCAGGGTCTCCAGCAAGTGGTCGCGCTCCAGCGCCAGGCGCTGCGGATCTTCGAGCATCAGCAGGTTGGTCAGCCACAGGGTCAGACAATCCACCAGCAGGCAGCGGTCGGCGGCGGCGTGTTCACGCAGCACCCGCGCCAGCTCGATCGGTTCTTCGATCAAACCCCAGTGCGCCGGACGACGCTGGCGATGCAAGGCCACCCGTGCGTTCATCTCGCCGTCCTGGGGTTGGCTGGTGGCGACATAAATGACCGGCAACGCCGTGTCGACCGCAAGTGTTTCCGCCAGTCGACTCTTGCCGGAGCGGGCGCCGCCGAGGATCAGTTGGTGCATGGGGCCACTCCACACAGGCTGCGCAATAAATCGGTATCCAAATGCTGCTCCACCAGATCCGCCAAACGCTCGATATCGCGCTCGCGCAGGGCGTGATAATCCACCTCCTGCACATTCGCCAGCCCCGCCCAGCGCAGCAGCGCGCTACATGCGGCCGGCGTTTCGAACAGGCCGTGCAGGTAGGTGCCGAGGATCTGCCCGTCGGCACTGCGCGCGCCGTCATGGCGGCCGTCGTCCAGGCGCACGGCTGGGCTCGCCAGAGCCCGGCCGGACGTTACCCCCGCATGGATTTCATAACCGCTGACCTCGACGTCTTCCAGCAGCAAACGGCCGCGCACATTGCGCAATTGCTTCTCTTCTTCCAGGGTCGTGCTGAAGGCCAGCAGCCCCAGGCCATCGCTGGAACCGGAAGGTCCTTCCAGACCCAGGGGGTCGTGCACCTGCTCACCGAGCATCTGCAGGCCGCCGCAAATACCCAGCACCTTGCCGCCGTAGCGCAAGTGCCGCGCCACGGCACTGTCCCAGCCATTGCCGCGCAGGTAGGCGAGGTCGCTGCGCACGCTTTTAGAGCCCGGCAGGATAATCAGGTCGGCGGCCGGGATCGCTTGGCCCGGGCCGATAAATTGCAAGTCCACCTGGGGGTGCAGGCGCAACGGGTCGAAATCCGTATGGTTGCTGATGCGCGGCAGCACCGGCACCACCACCTTGAGGACCTGGGCGGCTTTGTCGATCTGGCGCCGGTCGATGCCGTCCTCGGCCTCCAGGTGCAAATCCATCACATAGGGCAGAACCCCCACCACCGGCTTGCCTGTGCGCGCCTCCAGCCAATCCAGGCCTGGCTGCAACAGCGCAATATCGCCGCGAAAGCGGTTGATGATGAAGCCCTTGACCCGCGCCTGCTCGCTGGGCGAGAGCAATTCCAGAGTGCCCACCAAGTGAGCGAACACACCGCCGCGATTGATATCGGCGATCAGCAACACTGGGCAGTCCACCGCTTCGGCGAAGCCCATGTTGGCGATGTCGTTGGCGCGCAGGTTGATCTCCGCCGGGGAGCCCGCCCCTTCGACCATGACCACTGGGTAGGCCGCGCTCAGTCGCGCATGGGAGGCCAGCACGGCCTGCATGGCGATGGCTTTGTAATCGTGATAGGCCACGGCGTTCATGCTGGTCACGGCGCGGCCATGGATGATCACCTGGGAGCCGGTGTCGCTGTTGGGTTTGAGCAGCACCGGGTTCATGTCGGTGTGGGGCGCCAGCCGCGCGGCCTGGGCCTGCACGGCCTGGGCGCGGCCGATCTCGCCGCCTTCGGCGGTCACGGCGCTGTTGAGCGCCATGTTCTGCGGTTTGAACGGTGCAACGGCAACGCCCTGACGAATCAGCCAACGGCACAGCGCGGTTACCAGAGTACTTTTGCCGGCGTCGGAGGTGGTGCCTTGCACCATCAGCGTACTCATGTGGCGTCCTTATAGGCGACCAGGGCTTCGTCGAGGCGCAGCCAATCGGCCTCGGTGTCCGGCAGGCCGAAGCGCAGGCTGCTGTTGTGGACGAACAAGCGCAGCAGGATGCCGCGCTGGGCCATGAACTCATGCATGCGTTCGGCATGCGGCGTGATCAGCCATTGGAACAGCGCGCAGCCGCCTTGCGGCTGGAACCCCCGCTGTTCAAGCAACGCATACAAACGCGCACCGGCCTCCAGGCAACGCGCACGCTGGCGTGCCTGCCCTTCGGCATCGCGCAGGCAGACTTGGCCCAACACCCGCGTCGGCCCGCTGACTGCCCATGGCCCGACCTGATCGGCGAGCAGCTTGAGCAACTTACGGTCGGCCAGGACAAAGCCCAAGCGCACTCCAGCCAGGCCGAAAAACTTGCCGAACGAACGCAATACGATCAAGCCGACGAGATGGGCCTGACCCGCCAGGCTCAAATGCGGCGTGACATCCATAAAGGCTTCGTCCACCACCAGCCAGCCGCCCCGCTGGGCCAGGCGCGCGTGCCAGTCCAATAAGCGTTGGGGGCTCAAGCTCAGACCGGTGGGGTTGTTGGGGTTGACCACCACCAGCACGTCGAGGCCGTCGAGGTAAAAGTCCACTTCCTGCTCCTGGACCTCGCGCACCACGTAACCGGCGCGGCGCCAGGCTTCGGCATGTTCGGCGTAGCACGGCGACACCACGCCGACCTTGCCGGCGCGGCGCAGGCGCGGCAGCAACTGGATCGCGGCCTGGGAGCCGGGCACCGGCAACAAGTGGGGCGCGCCGTAATACTCGCTGGCGGCCTGCTCCAGGCCGTCGTCGGTTTCCGGCAGGCGTGCCCAGGCCCGCAGCGGGATTTCGGGGATCGGCCAAGGCCAGGGCGCGAGGCCGCTGGACAGGTCCAGCCAATTGGCTTCGGCGATCCCATATTGAATGGATGCCTTACGCAGTCGCCCGCCATGTTCAAGCATAGAATTGCGCCCCCGCGCACAGGATCAGCAGCCACAACCATACGCCGCGCTGCACCAGTTGCCAGCCCCGCTCGATGGCATCCGCATCCGCCGCCGGGCCTTCGCCCAGTGGCGGACGTTGGTGCAGTTCACCGTGATAGATCGCTGCACCGCCCAACTCAACGCCCAAGGCGCCGGCACCGGACGCCATGACCGGGCCGGCGTTGGGGCTGTCCCAAGTCGGGCCCTGGGTGCGCCAGCATTTGAGGGCCAGGCCGGCTTTGCCGAGTACGGCGTAGGTCAACGCCACCAGACGCGCGGGAATGTAGTTGAGTACATCGTCGATTTTTGCCGCCGCCCAGCCGAACCGTTCGAAGCGTTCGTTGCGATAACCCCACATGGCGTCCAGGGTATTGCTGAGGCGGTACAGCACCACACCGGGCACACCGGCGATCACAAACCAGAACAGCGCGGCAAACACCGCGTCGCTGCCGTTTTCCAGGACCGATTCGGTGGCGGCGCGGGCGACTTCGGTGCGGTCCAAGTCGCTGGTCTGGCGACTCACCAGATAACTCACGCGTTTGCGCGCCTCATCAAGGTCATCCCCGCGCAATGCCTGGGCCACCGGCAACACATGCTCGCCGAGGCTGCGCATACCGAGGGCGCAGTACAGCGCGAGAATCTCCAGCACCCAACCGATATAGGGCGCCCACGATAAAGCGGTGGCCAGCAGCGTCAGCGGCACCACCGCGATAAACCAGGCGGTGACGCCATGGCTGCGCCAGCCGCGCCCGCCGCTGTTGAAACGCTGCTCGATGCGCCCGGCGAAATTGCCGAACGCCACCAGCGGATGCCAACGCTTGGGCTCGCCCAGCAGCGCATCCAGCGCCACTGCGGCGACACACAGCAAGGCCACACTCATCGACTCACTCCCCACACATTTTCATACAGCATGTCACTCAGCGGCCGAGGTTCGGCCCAGCCTTCGAGTTGCAACATCGGTGCCGGGTAAAACTCGGCCACCGGGCCCAGGCATAACACCGCCAGCGGCTTGGCACCGGCAGGCAGCCCCAACAAATCGGCCAGGGCCTGGGGTTCGAACAACGAGACCCAGCCCATGCCCAGCCCCTCGACGCGGGCGGCCAGCCACAGGTTCTGGATCGCACAGGACAGCGACGCCATGTCCATCTCCGGCAACGTACGGCGCCCGAAAATATGCCGCTCGCGATCGTCCATCAGCGCCGCCACCAGGACTTCGGCGCAGTCGTTAATACCTTCGACCTTAAGTTTCATAAACTCGTCAGAGCGCTCGCCCAGCGCCTCAGCGGTGCGCACTCGCTCCTCTTCCACCAGTTGTTGAATCTGCCCACGCAATACGCGGTCGCTGATGCGGATAAAGCGCCACGGCTGCATCAGGCCGACACTCGGCGCCTGATGCGCAGCCTGGAGCAGGCGCTGCAACACCTCGCAAGCGACGCTGCCGCCGCTGAAGTGGCGCATATCGCGGCGTTCGGCGATGGCGCGGTAGACGGCGTCGCGGTCGGCCTGGGGGAAAGCGTTGTCGGTCATGGCCCTATCGGGGGCAAGCCCCCTCCCACAGTGGAGGGGGTTTCAGCTCGGCTCGGGGCAAACAAAGCGGCGACCGCCGGCGGATTCGATGGGAAATAGAAGTGTACGTAAGAGGCGGTCATCCGCCCCTGTCGGAAAACTGCCTCGGCACCGCGCCCACCATTCGGGCTTTGGCCACGGGCAATCGGCTGCCACTCGGTACTGGTCAGGGAATGATGGTAGGTATGGCCACGCAGTACGCCTTCGGGCAATTCGACGCTTTGCAGGGCCAGGGCGGCGAGTTTCTTCTGCATCACCGCATCGCCCTGCAACAGGCCCACCAGTTCGGCACGGTTGCCGTCGACATCGGTGAGCGAGTCCAGCAGGTAGAGCATGCCGCCGCACTCGGCGAGCATCGGTTTGCCGGCCGCGTGATGGGCGCGGATGGCGGCCAGCATCGTAGTGTTTTGCGCCAGGGCCTGGTGATGCAGCTCCGGATAGCCGCCGGGCAAGTAGAGGCTGTCGACGTCGGGCAGTTCGCGGTCGTGGATCGGTGAGAAGAAGTGCAATTCGGCGCCCATAGCCCGTAGGAGGTCGAGGCTGGCGCCGTAGGTAAACGCGAAGGCTTCGTCGCGGGCCACCGCGATGCGCACACCGGCCAGCAGCGGTTCGGCTTCGATGATCGTCGGCGCGGCGAACGTGACCGGCGGCGGCACCGCCACTTCGCAACTACTGCCCAAGGCTTGGGCGGCGGCGTCCAGGCGCAGGTCGAGGTCATTCAGCTCACTGGCCTGCACCAGGCCCAGGTGGCGGCTGGGCAACTCGATCCCGGTTTCGCGGGACAGCGCGCCATACCAGCGCAGACCCTCGGTGAGGCTGCCTTCGAGCAGTTGCGCATGACGCAGCGTACCGACACGGTTGGCCAGCACCCCGGCGAACGGCAGGTCCGGCTGGTAACGCGCCAGGCCCAAGGCCAGGGCACCGAAGGTTTGGGCCATGGCGGTGCCGTCGATCACGCCCAGCACCGGCACGCCGAAATGCCGCGCCAGGTCGGCGCTGGAAGGCGTGCCGTCGAACAGGCCCATTACGCCTTCGATCAGAATCAGATCGGCCTCGCCGGCGGCCTCCCACAATAGACGGCGACTTTCCTGCTCGCCCACCATCCACATGTCCAGTTGATACACCGGCGCACCGCTGGCGCGCTCGTGGATCATCGGGTCCAGAAAGTCCGGGCCGCATTTGAACACCCGCACCTTGCGCCCCAGGTTGCGATGCAAGCGGGCCAGCGCGGCGGTGACGGTGGTTTTGCCCTGGCCGGACGCCGGTGCGGCGATCAGGACGGCCGGGCAATGACGAGGCTGATTCAAAGTTCGACGCCTTTCTGTGCCTTGATACCGGCCTGGAAAGCGTGCTTGAGCATGCCCATTTCGGTGACGGTGTCGCCCATCTCGATCATTTCGGGCTTGGCGCCACGGCCGGTGACCACCACATGCTGCATCGGTGGGCGGGCTTGCAGGTCGCTGAGCACTTGATCCAGATCGAGGTAGCCGTGCTTGAGGGCGATATTCAGTTCGTCCAGCACCACCAAGCCGATGGTCGGGTCTTGCAGCATCGCGCGGGACACAGCCCAGGCGGCTTCAGCGGCGGCGATATCGCGTTGGCGGTCCTGGGTTTCCCAGGTGAAGCCTTCGCCCATGACATGAAAGCGCACTTGTTCGGGGAAGCGCCGGAAGAACAGCTCTTCGCCGGTGCTGTGGCGGCCCTTGATGAACTGCACAACACCGCACTGCATCCCGTGGCCCATGGCCCGGGCCAGCATGCCGAAGGCCGAGCTGCTCTTGCCTTTGCCGTTGCCGGTCAGCACCAGCAGCAAACCGCACTCATTGGGGGAATTGGCGATGCGCTCGTCGATCACGGCTTTTTTGCGCAGCATGCGCGCCAGGTGGCGTTCGTCGCGGTCGGGGGAATCGGTCATGGCAGCTCTCCGTTGGGGCTGGACAAAAACGGCGGGCAGGGAAAAACACAATCAGACAGCCAAGCATCGCCCACCGTGATGCTGTTGAATGATCCAGGCCGGTCTCCGGGCTCATAAGTGGGCCGCTCCCGGCGAACCAGGAACAGACCGACGCTGCGCCTTCCCGTATCGCTGGGATACAGTGGCCAAAGGCAGCGTCTTGACTCATTTACCGTTGCGGGGGCAGCGCCGGGATCGCGGCCACACTGTGTACAAGTGCGCTCACTCACCGGCTTCCCTGTTTCACTCCGTCGACCCGTGGGTCACAGAGCACCTGAAACAAGCCGCGAAGGTTAGTGGGTTGGGGGTGGAGCGTCAATTAAAGCCGGCCTTGTTCTTGAACCATCGCACCCGCGCCCTCCTCTATCCCTACAGGTATCAAGGAGAACACCATGCATAAAACCAGACTCACCTTACTGATCATGCTCGCCGGCAGCCTCGCCGCCTGCGGTGAAAGCTCCACGTTGCAGATCAGCGACGGCACGGGGCCATCGCCGCGCTTACCGCAACCGAACAAGACCCTGATCCCCACCGTCAACATCGCCCCGGCCATCGGCTGGCCCGACGGCGCCAAGCCCACGGCAGCGCCGGGCTTGCAGGTGAGCGCTTTTGCCGAAGGCCTGGATCACCCGCGCTGGCTGTACGTTTTGCCCAATGGCGATGTGCTGGTGGCGGAAACCAACGCGCCGCCCAAGCCGGATGACGCCAAAGGCATTCGTGGTTGGGTAATGGAAAAGGTCATGGACCGCGCCGGCGCCGGCGTACCCAGCCCGAACCGCATCACCCTGTTGCGCGATGCCGACCACGACGGTGTGGCGGAAACCCGCACGGTGTTCCTGGAAAATCTCAACTCGCCGTTCGGCATGACACTGATGGGCAACGACCTCTATGTCGCCGATTCGGACAAGCTGCTGCGCTTTGCCTATCAACCGGGCGCCACTGCAATCAAGACCGCTGGCACCACGGTGGTCGAGCTGCCGGGCGGACCGCTGAACCACCACTGGACCAAAAACGTGATCGCCAGCCCGGACGGCAGCAAGCTGTACGTGAGCGTCGGCTCCAACAGCAACGTCGGTGAAAATGGCCTGGAGGCCGAACAAGGCCGCGCTGCGATCTGGGAAGTGGACCGCGCCAGCGGCCAGCACCGCATCTTCGCCTCAGGCTTGCGCAACCCCAACGGTATGGCCTGGGAACCCCAGAGCGGCAAACTGTGGACCGCAGTGAACGAACGCGACGAGATCGGCAGCGATTTGGTGCCGGATTACATCACGTCGGTCAAAGACGGCGCTTTCTACGGGTGGCCCTTCAGCTACTACGGCCAGCATGTGGATGAACGCGTCACGCCGCAGAATCCGGACCTGGTGGCCAAAGCCATTGCCCCGGACTATGCAGTGGGGCCACATACCGCTTCACTGGGCCTGACGTTTGCGCTAGGGAGCAAATTGCCAACCGCCTTCAGCAACGGCGCGTTTATCGGCCAGCACGGCTCGTGGAACCGCAAGCCACACAGTGGCTACAAAGTGATCTTCGTACCGTTCGAGGGTGGCCAGCCGAAAGGGCAACCGATGGATGTGCTGACCGGATTCCTCGATCAAGATGAAAAAGCCATGGGCCGGCCGGTGGGCGTGGTGATTGATCAGCAAGGCGATTTGCTGGTGGCCGATGATGTGGGAAACAAGGTGTGGCGGGTGTCGGCCGCTAAATAAACACCGCAAAAACCATGTGGGAGGGAATTGCTCCCTCCCACATTGGATTAAGGATTGCGCGCCAAATGCTCGGCCGGCAACACGCGCTTGGCGCTCAGGTAGGCATTCTGCCAATAGGCTTTGGACAAGGTGTCCAGTTTCACCGTACCGCCGGTTTGCGGTGCGTGTACAAAGCGGCCTTCACCCACGTAGATGCCAGCGTGACTGACTTGAGAGCCGCCGCCGGTGGCGAAGAACAACAGGTCGCCGGTCTGCAGGTTCTGCTCGCTCACATCTTGGGCACGCATCACGATCAGCTCACGGGTGGTGCGCGGCAACGAAATGCCGGCGGCATCGCGGAACACAAACCCGATCAGGCCACTGCAATCAAACCCAGAGTCCGGGGTGTTGCCGCCCCAGCGATAAGGCGTGCCGACCAGGCCGAGCGCGCGAAACAGCACGTCTTCGGCGGCAGGCGAGAAACTTTGCGTGGAATAGTTGAACACCGGCTTGGGCTTGACCGCGACGGGCGCGGGCGGTGGCCGGCTGGCGCAGGCGCTGATAAGCGCGGCGCAGAGGATAAGAATCAGGCGGGCCGAGGTCGACATGTGCAGAACAATCCTGGTCTGGATGCGGCTTTCGCTGCCGAACGCTGAAAACCAGAACGCGCAAGCAAAGCTCGCGCGTACCGATTACAACAATGTCCAGGGATTCTAGCGCTTACACGTCAAACTTCAAGTATCACTTTAACTTTACTTGCTGGCGGTAACGGTAGTCGGAGCCATCGCCAAGGCACGCTTGGCTTCGATGAAGGTTTTGCTCCAGTAGCTGTCGCCCAGATTGTCGACTCGAACACCGCCGCTGCGACGGCTGCTGGAGTGGATAAACTGGTTATCGCCCAAATAGATACCGGCGTGGCTGACGCGCCCACGACCACTGGTACTGAAGAAAAGCAGATCGCCGGGCTTGAGGTTGTTGCGCGCGACCAGCGGTGCATTAACGTTGATCATTTCGCGCGTCGAACGCGGCAGGTTCATGCCGGCCTCTTCACGGAACAGATAACCGATAAAGCCGCTGCAATCGAAGCCGGCCTCGGAGGTACCGCCGAAACGGTAACGGGTACCGATCAGGGACATGCCGCGCTCAAGAATGCTGTCGGCCAGAACTGGGAGTTGATAAGGCTTGCTGCCGGAAAAGTCGGCCAGCTCTTTTTCGGTCGCCACTTCTTCCTCATAAACAGTGGAAGATTGCGCCGCGACGAATTTTGCCTGGTTTTGAACCTGTGGTTTTTGCTGTTCTGCCACCTGTTGAGGGTGGGACGCGCAACCAAACAACAGGGTGACGAGTGCGAGAGGCACGAGGGGTGCGAAGCGATTTAGCATGGGCACGACCGTGGCTGATAGATTTAGAAGCCGCGACTATGCCCTCTATCACATCGATTTGCAAATTCAATCGTGCCTTTTGTGACTTCCCGATTCGACCCTGACATCTAAGCCGTAATTCCATTTATCGACAAAAATGCGTAGCTCGCCGGGCTCATACGCAGGTTTTCTGGCGCCTGAAAAGTGCCGAAACATTGAAAATCAAGGCGTTACCAGCCCAATGTCTCTTTGAGAAAAGGGATCGTCAATTTTCTTTGCGCCTGCAAGGAAGCTTGATCGAGCTGTTCAAGCAGATCGAACAATGCGCTCATGCTGCGAGTGCCACGGGTCAGGATGAAATGCCCGACCTCATCGGTGAGATGCAGGCCGCGCCGCGAGGCTCGTAACTGAAGGGCGCGCAATTTGTCCTCGTCGGACAAGGGGCGCATCTGGAAGATCAACGCCAGGGTCAGGCGCGATTTAAGGTCCGCCAGCTTGACCGGCAATTCCCGCGGCGAGGTGGAGGCCGCAATCAACAGGCGTCGGCCACTGTCACGCAGGCGGTTGAACAGATGGAACAGCGCTTCTTCCCAGTCAGCCTTGCCGGCTATGGCCTGCAGGTCGTCGAGGCAGACCAGCTCGTATTGCTCAAGGTGGTCGAAAATGCCGACGCCGCGATCCATCAACTCAGCCAACGGCAGGTACACCGCCGGTTCGCCCATCTGTTCGAAGCGCAGGCACGCGGCCTGCAACAGGTGGGTACGCCCCACGCCATGCTTGCCCCACAGATAGATCAGGCTTTCAGTCCACCCGGCGTCGGCTTCGCAGAGCCGCTCGACATAGCCGAGTGCAGCGGCGTTGGCGCCTGGGTAGTAATTGATGAAGGTGGCGTCGTCACGCAGACGCACACCCAAGGGCAGCTGAATCGGTTTCATGCTGACTGAACGGCTCCCATCGAACCGTTAGTGGCCTCTGTGAAAAGTTTGCGAAGTTTATACCCGTGACGTCGGGCGCACAATGCAGCAGACCTCAAGCAAAATCAAAGGTTTGCGTTAACTTGTTGGTTTTACGCGAATTGTTTGACGCCACGCCTGAATAAACAACAAACCCGGCGTTGCGCCGGGCTTGTGACACTGCGATTACAGGTCGGGGTCTTCGACCCCTGTGTACACATCCGAATCCTTGTACAGATCATGCACATGGCGCACCAGCACCATGATCACCGCAGCCACCGGTAGGGCCAGCAGGATGCCGGTAAAACCGAACAACTCCCCGCCCGCCAGGATCGCAAAGATCACGGCCACCGGGTGCAGACCGATGCGATCCCCCACCAACAGCGGCGTGAGCACCATGCCTTCCAGCGCCTGGCCGACCATAAACACTGCAACGATACCCAGCATCGGGTAAAGATCGCCGCCGAACTGAAACAGACCCGCCACCAACGCCGCGCCGATCCCGATCACAAACCCCATGTACGGCACGATCGCAGCCAAACCGGCAATCAGCCCGATCAACAGGCCCAGCTCCAGGCCGATGGCCATCAACCCGGCGGCATAGATAACGCCCAAGGCGAGCATCACCAGCAACTGACCACGCACGAATGCGCCCAGCACTTCATGGCACTCTTCGGCCAGGGACACAATGCGCTCTTCGCGGTCACGCGGCAGCAGGCTGCGGATCTTGGCCATCATGATGTCCCAGTCGCGAAGCAGGTAAAACGCCACCACCGGGATCAGCACCAAGTTGGTCAACCAACCGATCAGCGCGAGCCCGGAAGCGGTGGCCTGGCTAAGCACCACACCGACGATATCGGTGGTCTGGCCCATGTGCTCACTGATGGCCGCCTTAACTTTGTCGAACTTCCAGAAGCCATCCGACAGCCCCAGCTTGGATTGAGCCCACGGCATCGCCGTGTGCTGCAGCCAGTCGAGCATTTGCGGCGCCAGCTCATACAATCGATACAGCTGCTTGACCAGCATCGGCACCAGCACCAGGACCAGGGCCGTGACGATCAAGGTGAACAGCGCGAACACCGTTACCACGCCCAAGGTTCGCGAAAGTCCGGCCTTTTCCAGACGATCCACCACGGGATCGAATAGGTAGGCCAACAGCAACGCGACAAGGAACGGCGTCAGGATCGAATGCAGCAAGAACACAAAAACGCACAGCAGGACAATCCCGCCTAGCCACACCCAACGACGCGTATCCGCCATAAACCACTCCATCTGTTTGCTTCTATCTATATAAGGAAGAACGTTTACCAGCGAAAACGCAGTTGCGCCTGGGGTTCGGGGGCAGCGGCCAGTGGCGTTCCGTCGGTCACCGGCTGGGCTTCAGCCGCTGGAACCTCCTGCAACTTGGCCAGGTTCAACTGGGTACGCAATTGCTCGGCGCTGCCGTTCACGCGATACACAATGCGGTCGCCATCGACCAGCAGCGGTTGACCGCCAAACGGCTCAAGCAGATGCCCAAGCGTTGCGTAGCGCTCCAGATTCATGCCCTGCACTTCCAGCAACTGCTCGGTGCTGACGCCCGGCTTGACCGCAAAACGCGGCGCCAGCTTCTGGCTGACGGCCAACATCACCGCATCCGCCAGCGCTGCGGTGTCTGCGCCCTCGGCGGTGCCTTGATCAGCCTTGTCGCCCAACCACAGCCGCCATTTGGCCTGCCACTGATTACCTTCTTGACGCGCATGCACCGCCAGCAACGCATCGGCACCGTAGCGTTCGGACGCAGCCCGCAGCGGCGTGGCATCGGCGCTCTCCAGATTCGGCGCGGTGGCCACTACTTGCTCTTCCAGATCGCCCAATGGCAGACGCAGCGGCAAGCCACGGTGTTGCGCCGCACGACGCAGCGCTTGGGCGGCGGACTGGCCGTCGCCCACCAGGCTGCTGCCCTCGGTGGAATCATTCAGCCACCAGCCCAGGATCGAGGGCCGATTGCTGCCCCAGATAGATAACCCGGCGTCACGCAATGCGCGATCGGTGCTCACCGGGTCGAAATCCACTTGCAGGCTTTCCGGCGGGCCGGCGTCGTAGCCGTACTGGCTGATGATCTGCTGCGGGTCTTTGCGTACCGCCGCCAGGCCCGGGCCTTCGGCGGCCTTGGCATCGCCAGTCAGGCGGATCACCAGGGTCTGCACCGCGCGCTGGGTTGCTTGGTCGCGCTCCTGGGGCGACTGGCTGCTGACCGGTTCAAGTACTTGATAAAGGCCGTTGAGGGTTTCGGCATGACTCGCAAGGCTGACCAACGACAAACAGCCCACAAAAAACACATTACACAGACGCATGAAAGATTCCCGAACGACAGATTTAGCGGCTGGAACAGACCGCGCGAACTCGGTTTCGCCTGGGCTGGGACCACGGCGACCGGTAAAACATTCACGGGGTCTCGGTAAGTTTTCGTACTGTCACAGTACTAGCGGGTTCAAGGCTATACCTTAATAGGCGCTGAAGCCGAGTCGATTAGCATTTTTTTAATCGCCTTTTTTAGCCGATATGGCCCTGCCCGTCGGCCCGAGGATGGCCGCTGCCCCTCAAGCCTGATAAAATCGCGCGCCTTCGCAGACCGTCAACGGCTGGGCCTCTTTACAAAAGCCCCCGCCCGCTCGGTCGTTACCCAGAAATCCCCCCTAAAGGCCTGGATCATGAGCAAGCAACCCTCCCTGAGCTACAAGGACGCCGGTGTAGACATCGACGCCGGTGAAGCATTGGTCGAACGCATCAAGAGCGTCGCCAAGCGCACTGCGCGCCCCGAAGTCATGGGCGGCCTGGGCGGTTTTGGCGCCCTCTGCGAGATCCCGGCCGGCTACAAGCAGCCAGTCCTGGTGTCCGGCACCGACGGCGTGGGCACCAAGCTGCGCCTGGCCCTGAACCTGAACAAGCACGACAGCATCGGCATCGACCTGGTGGCCATGTGCGTCAACGACCTGGTGGTATGTGGCGCCGAGCCGCTGTTCTTCCTCGACTACTACGCCACCGGCAAGCTGAACGTGGACACCGCCGCCCAAGTGGTCACCGGTATCGGCGCTGGCTGCGAACTGTCGGGTTGCTCCCTGGTAGGCGGCGAAACCGCTGAAATGCCCGGCATGTACGAAGGCGAAGACTACGACCTGGCCGGCTTCTGCGTCGGCGTTGTAGAAAAAGCCGAAATCATCGACGGCTCCAAAGTGGCCGCTGGTGACGCCCTGCTCGCCCTGCCATCCTCCGGTCCGCACTCCAACGGCTACTCGCTGATCCGCAAGATCATCGAAGTGTCGGGTGCCGACATCGAAAACACCCAGCTCGACGGCAAGCCACTGACCGACCTGCTGATGGCGCCGACCCGCATCTACGTCAAGCCGTTGCTCAAGCTGATCAAGGACACCGGCGCCGTGAAGGCCATGGCCCACATCACCGGTGGCGGCCTGCTGGACAACATCCCGCGCGTCCTGCCAAAAGGCGCTCAGGCTATTGTCGACGTCGCCAGCTGGCAGCGTCCTGCGGTGTTCGATTGGTTGCAGGAAAAAGGCAACGTCAACGAAACCGAAATGCACCGTGTGCTGAACTGCGGCGTGGGCATGGTCATCTGCGTAGCGCAGGAACATGTGGAAACCGCGCTGAACGTATTGCGCGAAGCCGGCGAGCAGCCTTGGGTCATCGGCCAGATCGCCACTGCTCCGGAAGGCGCGGCCCAGGTTGAACTGAAGAACCTTAAGGCGCACTGATGCCGGCAACCTGTGATGTCGTGGTGCTGCTCTCCGGCACCGGCAGTAACTTGCAGGCCCTGATCGACAGCACGCGCACCGGCGACAGCCCGGTGCGCATCGCTGCGGTGATCTCCAACCGTAGCGACGCCTATGGGCTGCAACGCGCCAGGGACGCGGGAATCGAAACCCGCTCCCTGGATCACAAGGCGTTCGACGGCCGCGAGGCTTTTGATCGCGCCCTGGTGGAACTGATCGACGCCTTCGATCCCAAGCTCGTGGTACTGGCCGGTTTCATGCGCATCCTCAGCGCTGACTTCGTGCGCCATTACGCCGGGCGCCTGCTGAATATCCACCCTTCCCTGCTGCCCAAATACAAGGGCATGCACACGCACCAACGTGCCATTGATGCCGGTGACCGCGAGCATGGCTGCAGCGTGCACTTCGTCACCGAGGAACTCGATGGCGGGCCTCTGGTCGTACAGGCAGTGGTTCCGGTAGAGTCGGATGACTCGGCGCAGACGCTTGCGCAACGGGTTCACACCCAGGAACACAGGATTTACCCGCTGGCGGTTCGCTGGTTTGCCGAGGGGCGGTTGATTCTCGGTGACCAGGGTGCATTATTGGACGGCCAGTTACTCGCGGCCAGCGGCCACTTGATTCGAACCTAGGAGATTTTATGCGTCGTGCCTTGCTCTTCGCTTTTGCGCTGTTCGCCTTGCCTGCGGTGCAAGCGGCAGACCTTCATCCCTTCTCCGTAAGCTACACCGCCGACTGGAAACAGTTGCCCATGAGTGGTTCGGCCGAACGCAGCCTGGCCAAGAATAGCGACGGCACGTGGACCTTGAACTTCAAGGCTTCCATGATGATTGCCAGCCTGACTGAAACTAGCGTGATCCTGTTTGACAAGGACAGCCTGCAACCGAAGAGCTACACCTTCGAACGCGGCGGCCTGGGCAAAGCCAAGAAAATCAACCTGGACTTCGATCAGGCAGCCAAGAAAGTCACCGGCTTCGAAAACAAAGACGCCGTGAATGTGCCTCTGCAAAGCGGCATGCTCGATAAGTCGACCTACCAGTTGGCCTTGCAGCGCGATGTCGCGGCCGGCAAAAAGAGCATGAGCTACAACGTGGTGGAAGGCACTGATGTCGACACCTACGACTTCCGCGTGATCGGCCCGGAAAAGGTCCAGACCAAGGTCGGCTCCATCGACGCCATCAAGGTCGAGCGGGTACGTGATCCGACGCAAAGCAAGCGCATCACCCAGATGTGGTTTGCCAAGGACCAGGGCGGCATTCTGGTAGCCCTGCGCCAGGTTGAGACCGACGGTAAGGAATACAACATCATGCTGCAGGACGGCACCGTTGACGGTAAAGCGGTCAAAGGCAGCTGATCGATCGATAAGACTGAAAGCCTCGCGAATGCGGGGCTTTTTTTCGCCTGTTTTCTCGCTCGCACAGGGGTGCGGCAAGCCCTTTCACATGAAACTTTTGTCATCAAACCCACGGCTCTGCGGCGCAATGTCGCGGTTTACGGGGCCTGCAGCATTGTTGCGTTTCATGCAATGAATTGTTGCAGGCAAAACCGGTTTACTTAGCAAGCTAACAAAACATATAACAAAGGCCTGCGACGACTTGCCGCAGATCCACCAGAGATTGGAGCAAGCAGATGACTGTAAAAGTAACTGAACGCGACGATGCACATATGTCCCATGAAGCGTTGGGCCATGGGATTCACATCTGGGATGTACACCAACAAGACCTGCTGGTCGGCATGTTTCATAACGAAAGCGACGCTCAGAACTATAAGAACGAGCTTGAAATGCTTGAGATGAGACGCCAGGCAGAAAGCGCCTGAAACCCGAAATCGTGTAGAGGGTTGTGGTGAGCAGGCTTGTCCTGGGCTGGGCTGCGGAGCAGCCCTGAGCACGGCTAACGCATTCCGTCAGACAGAATCTCAACCAGGTTTTGGGGCTGCTTTGCAGCCCAACGCGGGGCAAGCCCGCTCACCACAACAAGCCGGCTCTTTACCACATCAGATCGTCAGGGATCTGGTAAGCCGCGTATGGATCATCCTCGTCCGGCACCTGGCTCTCGGTGAGGATATTGAGCTGCACGATGCGCTCGGGTGCGCGCTCCTGGATCTTCAACGCGGCCTCCCGTGGGATCACTTCATAACCGCCGCCGTGATGCACGATCGCCAGGGAGCCGTTGCTCAGTTTGTTGCGCATCAACGTGTTGACCGAGAGGCGCTTGACCTTCTTGTCATCCACGAAGTTGTAGTAGTCCTCGGTGGTCAGCTTGGGCAGGCGCGAGGTTTCGATCAGTTGCTTGACCTGGGCCGCACGGGCCTTGGCCTCGGCTTTTTCCTGCTGCTGGCGGTTCAGTTCCTGGTCGCGCTTGATCTTTTCGGCCTTGGCCTCAAGGGCCAGGCGCGCCTGGGTGTCATCGGCTTCGGCCTGGCCTTTGTGGACCAGACGTTGCTGCTTCTGTTTCTCTTTGCCGACCTGCTTGGCCTGCTTTTGATTGACCAGACCTGCTTTGAGCAACTGGTCGCGAAGGGAAAGGCTCATGGTGCTTACTCACTTAGGCAACTGCTCAACCGCAGCTGGACACGTTCTTTTCCTGACGTTTGGCTTCGCCCCATAGGGCGTCCAACTCTTCGAGGGTGCAATCTTCCATGGGACGCTGGGTCTCGCGCAATGCCTGTTCGATAAATCGGAAGCGTCGTTCGAACTTGGCATTGGCGCCACGCAGCGCGGTTTCGGGGTCGACCTTGAGGTGACGGGCCAGGTTGACCGCCGCGAATAGCAGGTCGCCGACTTCATCGGCAATGGCCGCCGGGTCGTTATCGGCCATGGCTTCGAGGACTTCATCCAACTCTTCGCGCACGTTGTCCACCACCGGCAAGGCCGATGGCCAGTCGAAACCGACCTGGCTGGCGCGTTTCTGCAACTTGGCGGCACGGGACAGGGACGGCAAGGCGCTGGGCACATCGTCGAGCAGTGAAAGCTGCTGCGGAGCGTCGGATTTTTCCGCGCGCTCCTCGGCCTTTATCTGCTCCCAGCGTTCCTTGACGTGTTCTTCGCTGAGTCGCGGGACATCCAGCGGCGCATACAGATCGCCGGTGGGGAACACATGGGGGTGACGCCGAATCAGCTTGCGAGTAATGCTGTCGACCACCCCGGCAAATTCAAAGCGCCCTTCTTCCCGCGCCAGCTGGCTGTAATACACCACCTGAAAGAGCAAATCGCCTAGCTCGCCCTGCAAGTGATCGAAGTCGCCACGCTCGATGGCATCGGCCACCTCGTAGGCTTCTTCGAGGGTGTGCGGGACGATACTCGCGTAGGTTTGCTTGATGTCCCACGGGCACCCGTATTGCGGGTCCCGCAGGCGATTCATCAGGTGCAGCAGGTCTTCGAGGCTGTACATCGGGCTACTCATGATGGCGTGCGATTACGCCGCGTCTCGATGATGTTCGGCAACTGGGAAATCCGCCCCAGCAACCGCCCCAGCGCATCCAGCCCGGGAATCTCGATGGTCAGTGACATCAACGCGGTGTTGTCCTCTTTATTCGAGCGGGTGTTGACCGCCAACACGTTGATCCGCTCGTTGAGCAACACTTGCGAGACGTCGCGCAGCAACCCCGAACGGTCGTAGGCGCGGATGATGATGTCCACCGGATAGGTGAGCACCGGTACCGGCCCCCAACTGACCTGAATGATGCGCTCCGGCTCACGCCCGGCCAGCTGCAACACCGAAGCGCAGTCCTGACGGTGAATGCTCACGCCACGACCCTGGGTGATGTAGCCGACGATGGCATCGCCCGGCAGCGGCTGGCAGCAACCGGCCATCTGCGTCATCAGGTTGCCCACGCCCTGGATCTGAATATCGCCGCGCTTGCCAGGTTTGTAGCCGGTGGCTTTGCGTGGGATCAGCTCCAGTTGTTCGTTGCCGCGCTCCGGCTCCACCAGTTGCTGGGCCAGGTTGACCAACTGCGCAAGGCGCAGGTCGCCGGCACCGAGGGCGGCGAACATGTCTTCGGCAATCTTCATATTGGCCTTTTCGGCCAGCTTGTCGAAGTCCACCTGGGGCAGCCCCAGGCGCGCCAGTTCGCGTTCGATCAGGGTCTTGCCGGCGGCGACGTTCTGGTCGCGGGCCTGCAGTTTGAACCAATGGACGATCTTGGCCCGCGCCCGCGATGTAGTGATGTAACCCAGGTTCGGGTTCAGCCAGTCGCGGCTGGGGGTGCCGTGTTTGCTGGTGATGATCTCGACCTGTTCGCCGGTCTGCAGGCTGTAGTTGAGCGGCACGATGCGCCCGTTGATCTTGGCGCCCCGGCAGTTATGGCCGATCTCGGTGTGCACGCGGTAGGCGAAGTCCAACGGCGTGGCGCCCTTGGGCAAGTCGATGGCGTGGCCGTCCGGGGTAAAGATGTAGACCCGGTCCGGTTCGATATCGACCCGCAGTTGTTCGGCCAGGCCGCCGATGTCGCCGAGTTCTTCGTGCCATTCCAACACTTGGCGCAGCCAGGAGATTTTCTCCTCGTACTGATTGGAGCCGGCCTTGACGTCGGTGCCCTTGTAGCGCCAGTGCGCACACACCCCCAGCTCTGCCTCTTCGTGCATGGCATGGGTGCGGATCTGCACTTCCAGGACCTTGCCCTCGGGGCCGATCACCGCTGTGTGCAGCGAGCGGTAGCCGTTTTCCTTGGGGTTGGCGATGTAGTCGTCGAATTCCTTGGGAATGTGCCGCCACAGGGTGTGGACGATACCCAGCGCGGTGTAGCAGTCGCGCATTTCCGGCACCAGCACGCGCACGGCACGCACGTCGTAGATCTGGCTGAAAGCCAGGCCCTTGCGCTGCATTTTGCGCCAGATGGAATAGATGTGTTTGGCGCGGCCACTGATGTCAGCCTCGACCCCGGTGGCCTGCAGTTCGGAACGCAGTTGGTTCATCACATCGGTGATGAAGCGCTCGCGATCCAGCCTGCGCTCGTGCAAGAGCGTGGCGATCTGTTTGTATTGATCGGGCTCCAGGTATCGGAAGGACAGGTCCTCCAACTCCCACTTGATATGGCCGATACCCAGGCGGTGCGCCAGGGGCGCGTAGATATCGAAGACCTCGCGGGCGACGCGGTTGCGTTTCTCGTCGTCGGCATTCTTGACCGCACGGATCGCACAGGTGCGTTCGGCCAGCTTGATCAGGGCCACGCGCACGTCGTCGACCATCGCCACCAGCATCTTGCGCAGGTTCTCGACCTGGCCCTGGGTACCCAGCACCATCGACTGGCGCGGGCTGAGGCTGGCGCTGATGGCGGCCATGCGCAGCACGCCGTCGATCAGTTTGGCCACCACCGCACCGAAGCGCTGGCTGACCGTCGGCAACGGAATATGCCCTTCGCGCACGCCGCGATAGAGCACGGCGGCGATCAGCGAATCCTGGTCCAGCTTGAGATCGGCAAGGATCTCGGCGATCTCAAGGCCGGTGCGAAAACTTGAAGTGCCTTCGGCCCACAGGTTCTTCGCCGCGTTGTCCTGTTGCTCAGACTCACGGGCGAACTCGCAGGCGGCCTTCAAGGCTTCACGGTCCAGTGCCGGATCGACACTGACCGCATGATCCAGCCATGCCTCGAGATTGATACTGCCGTCAGTGTTGATCGGCTGGTGTGCTCTCACCTGTACCATCTTGCTTACCTTCCCTACGACGCACCTTCGATGCGTCAAAAATCATCGCCAACCTGCTTTATCACTAAAGCTCACCCTGCAGATTCCCTGGCGGATCACGGCCCTGGAGAATGCAGGCCAGTCGGATTAAACGGGCATCCTAGCCCGCTTCAAATAACGCCATGGCCTCGACATGCGCTGTCTGCGGAAACATATCGAGGATCCCGGCACGTTTTAGCCGGTAGCCTTGCTTGACCAACTCAACCGTGTCCCGCGCCAGCGTCGCCGGGTTGCAGGACACATACACCAGACGCTTGGCCCCCAGGGTGGCGAGCTTGCGCACCACCTCCTGAGCACCATCGCGAGGTGGGTCCAAGAGTACCGCAGAAAAGCCCTGCTTGGCCCATTCTGCGTCAGTCAAAGGCTGAGACAAATCGGCCTGAAAAAACCGCGCATTATGCAAATTGTTGCTGACGGCGTTGAGCGCCGCCCGGTCCACCATGGTCTGCACACCTTCTACCGCGACCACTTCACGCACCTGGCGCGCCAATGGCAAGGCGAAGTTGCCCAGACCGCAAAACAGATCCAGCACCCGCTCGTCGGGTTGCGGCGCCAGCCATTCCAGGGCCTGGGCCACCATCGCCTCATTGACCCCGGCGTTGACCTGAACAAAATCCCCTGGCCGATACGCCAGCTCCAGATCCCAGGCTTCCAGGCCAAATCCCAGGGTCAGATCGGGCTCCACCGGTGCCGGTTGCCCCTCACCCTGGAGCCACAATTGAGCGTTATGGAACGCGCAGAATTCTTTCAACACCAGCAGGTCCGCTTCGGACAACGGCGCCATATGCCGCAACAACACAGCGATGGACGACCCGCTGAACAACTCCACATGCCCCAGGGCTTGAGGTTTGCTCAAGCGGCGCAGCATGTTCGGCAGGCGCTGCATGATCGGCTGCAAGGCCTGTACCAGCACCGGGCATTCATCGATGGCAACAATGTCCTGGCTGGCCACCGCGCGAAAACCCACTTCAAGGGTCTTGGCCTTGGCGTCCCAGCGCACGGCCACGCGGGCGCGGCGACGGTAGCCGAATTCCGGGCCACTCAACGGCGCCGCCCATTCCGACGGCTCGATACCGGCCACACGGGACAGTTGCTCGGCGAGCATGCGCTGTTTCAGGGCGAGTTGTTCGTCATGCGCCAGATGCTGCACGCTGCAGCCGCCGCAGCGGCCGAAATGCGCGCAAGGTGCAGGGCGGCGCAGTTCGCTGGCGCTGAACACCCGCTCGGTGCGGGCCTCGACCACTTTGCCGTGGGTGCCCAACACCCGCGCTTCGACCTCTTCACCGGCAAGGGCGCCATTGACGAACCAGGTGCGTCCTTCGAAGAACACGATGCCGCGCCCGTCATTGGCCAGGCGCTCGATGGTCAGGCGTTGTTTCTTGCCCACCGGAATCTGTGGGGCCCGGCTGCCGCCCGTCGGTTGGAAGCGCAAGCCTCTGTCGTGCTTGGCCATCAGTTGGGTTCGTCGAAAATGCCGGTCGACAGGTAACGGTCGCCTCGGTCACAGATGATCGCGACGATCACCGCGTTTTCGACTTCTTTCGACAGCCGCAGCATGCCGGCCACCGCACCGCCGGAGGAAACGCCGCAGAAGATGCCTTCTTCACGGGCCAGGCGGCGGGTGGTGTCTTCGGCTTCGCGCTGGGCCATGTCGATGATGCGATCGACCCGCGAGGCGTTGTAAATCTTCGGCAGATAGGCTTCTGGCCAGCGGCGAATGCCGGGGATAGCCGCGCCTTCCATCGGTTGCAGGCCGACGATCTGGATCGCCGGGTTCTGCTCCTTGAGGTAACGCGAGTTGCCCATGATGGTGCCGGTGGTGCCCATGGAACTGACGAAATGGGTGATGGTGCCCTGGGTCTGGCGCCAGATTTCCGGGCCGGTGCTGGTGTAGTGCGCCTCAGGGTTATCCCCGTTGGCGAACTGGTCGAGCACCAGGCCGCGGCCTGCGGCGGCCATGCGCTCGGCGAGGTCGCGGGCACCTTCCATGCCTTCTTCCTGGGTCACCAGCACCAACTCGGCGCCATAGGCGGTCATTGCCGCCTTGCGCTCGGCGCTGCCGTTGTCGGGCATGATCAGGATCATTTTGTAACCCTTGATCGCGGCGGCCATGGCCAGGGCGATCCCGGTGTTGCCCGAGGTGGCTTCGATCAGGGTGTCACCCGGTTTGATCTGCCCGCGCAACTCGGCGCGAGTGATCATCGACAGCGCCGGGCGGTCTTTTACCGAGCCGGCCGGGTTGTTCCCTTCGAGCTTGAGCAACAGGGTATTGCTGGTTTCACCCGCCATGCGTTGCAAGCGGACCAGGGGCGTGTTGCCGACGCAATCGGCGATAGTGGGGTACTGCAAGGTCATGGCGTATTCGCAATCCAGACTGCGGGGCGCACATCATACCGGGAAAGGTCGGCGGGCCATATCACGCAAAGTGCGGTACTTATGGCTTATGGGAATAAGCGAGGGAAATGGGCAGCTGTGAGGGCCCTATCCGGGGCGAGCCCCCCTCCCACATGCGAGCGCATTTCATGCTGCAACGCCCCCCGCCTATTCCCAATGCCCGCCGCCATGATTTTTCTGAAAAACCGCCTCACCCATCGCCGCAATCTGACCGTCGATCAACGCTTCAAAAGGTTTGAGCAGCGGCTCGAAAGAAGTGGGTGCCTCCAGCACCTGCAATGCCTGCGCAATTGCTTCAACCGTCGACAAGGCTCCCGGCCCGGGCGCCTTGCGCAGCCGATAGCGCGACACACCACCCTCGGCCAACGACACCCGTGGCAACGCCGCCAACAACGGATTCAGGTGCAGCAATTTACGTGCTTTTCGCCAGGTGCCGTCGGGGACCACCAGCAACAGCGGCTGGGCGTCGGGCCCATAAGCGTGCAATGGCTGGGCGTCGTCAGCGGGAAACAACAGCCGTGCCTGATAGCCGGGAGGGTTCAACAAGGTCGGCAGATCATCGAACACCTCGCCCACCACCAGTTGCGCATTGTTCAAACCTAATGCCGCCAGGCGCGCGGTATTGAGCGCATGGTTGACCTCGCTCGGATGCTGCAACAACAACACCCGAGTGCGGCTATCCAGACGGGGAATCAGCGCGCACAAGCAATGGGCGGCGGGCCTGAGGCAACGGGAACATTGGGGTCTGGACATGCTGGTATCAGGCCTGATTGAGCTGAGCTTTAAGTAAGTCGCGGAAAGTCTGGATCAACGGTTCGCGGCTGCGGCCCCGGCGCATGATCATCGAAAACGGTGCCTGATAACCAAAGGTGGCGGGCAACAACACCCGCAGATCGCCTTTGTCGGCCCAGGCCTGGGCGTAGTGTTCCGGCAGGTAACCGATATAGGCGCCGGACAGCACCAGGATCAACTGCGCCTCCATACTTTCCACGGTCGCCGCGCTGTGTTTGAAACCATGGCGCGCCAGTTCCGCCTGGCTCCAGTAGCCGCGTCCAACCATGCGCTGCTGGGTAATCACCTGTTCCGGAATACGCCGCTCGCCGAACAGCGGATGGCGCGAGCTGCAATAGAGCCAGTGCTGCTCGCGGTACAGCGGCATATAGATCAACCCGCTCATGCGATTGGAAAAGGCGCCAATGGCCAGGTCCAGGCGATTGTCCTGGACGCCAAGCTGCAACTCGTAGGGACTCATGACCGACAGATGCAGGTGCACCGCCGGGTGTTCCTGGCTGTAGGCGCCGATCACTTCAGCGAACGGCAGCGCCTTGTCGCTGACCGTGGAGTCCAGCACGCCGAGCTTGAGGGTACCGCGCAATTCCCCTTTGAGCGCGGCGGCGTACTGCTCGAAGCCTTCCAGCTCAGCCAGCAAGCGCAGGGTTTCCTGATGGAACAACTCGCCCTTGCTGGTCAGGCTGAAGCCGCCGCGCCCCCGATGACACAGCACCAGGCCGAGCGCCGATTCCAGCTGGCTCATATAGGTGCTGATAGCCGATGTCGACAGGTTGAGTTCGTGCTGGGCATTGGCGAACCCCTGGTGCCGCACGACGCTGACGAAGATGCGCAGGAGTTTCAGGTCTGGCAAGGCGTTGGCCATGGGCGGCTCCGAGGGTTGAGAGCGGCAGTCTACCTGCCTGCTTTAGTTTAGAAAAATCTGAACTAAGTATTTGCCTCAGCCGATTTGTCCGGCGCCGCGCTTTTCGCAGAATCGGCCCCCAACAACCAAAACAACGATGAGGCACTCCCGTGGACAAGATTTTTCACCAACCACTGGGCGGCAACGAAATGCCGCGCTTTGCCGGCATCGCCACCATGATGCGCCTGCCCCACCTGCCAACGGCCAAGGGCCTGGACGCCGCGTTTATCGGGGTGCCCTTGGACATCGGCACCTCACTGCGCGCCGGCACCCGCTTTGGGCCCCGCGAAATCCGCGCCGAATCGGTAATGATCCGCCCTTACAACATGGCCACCGGCGCCGCACCGTTCGACTCGCTGTCGGTGGCGGACATCGGTGACGTGGCAATCAACACCTTCAACCTGCTGGATGCCGTGCGCATTATCGAAGAGGCGTATCACGAGATCCTCGAACACGACGTGATCCCCTTGACCCTGGGCGGCGACCACACCATCACCCTGCCGATCCTGCGGGCGATCCACAAAAAACACGGCAAGGTCGGACTGGTGCACATCGATGCACACGCCGACGTCAACGACCATATGTTCGGCGAGAAAATCGCCCACGGCACCACGTTCCGCCGCGCGGTGGAAGAAGGCCTGCTCGATTGCGACCGCGTGGTGCAGATCGGTCTGCGCGCCCAGGGCTACACCGCCGAAGACTTCAACTGGAGCCGCAAGCAGGGCTTTCGCGTAGTCCAGGCCGAAGAATGCTGGCACCACTCTCTCGCCCCTCTGATGGCCGAAGTGCGGGAAAAAGTCGGCGGCGGCCCGGTGTACCTGAGCTTCGATATCGACGGCATCGACCCGGCCTGGGCACCTGGCACCGGCACCCCGGAAATCGGCGGGTTGACCACCATTCAGGCGATCGAAATCATCCGCGGTTGCCAGGGCCTGGACTTGGTGGGTTGCGACCTGGTGGAAGTGTCGCCGCCCTACGACACCACCGGAAATACCTCCCTGTTGGGCGCGAATCTGCTGTACGAAATGCTCTGCGTGCTGCCTGGCGTGGCGCACCGTTGATGAGCGCGCACGAGGTGCTGCAAGCGGCCGCCGACCTGGTGGCCGCGTTCGCACGCAATGACCGCGCCGCCTACTTCGACGCATTCACCGCCGATGCCAGCTTTGTGTTTTATACCCTGCCCCAGCCGTTGCTGAGTCGCGACGCGTACCAGACGTTGTGGGACAGCTGGCGCAGGGACGAAGGATTCGAGGTGCTGTCCTGCACGTCGAGTAATGCCCACGTCAGCCTGCACGGGGATGTGGCGATTTTTATGCATGACGTGGCCACCGAGTTGCGCATGCATGGGGAGCACTGCTCCAGCCAGGAACGCGAGACCATTGTGTTTATTCGGCAAGGGTCTGGCACACAACAAAAACAAGGCCTGTGGCTGGCCTGTCACGAACATTTGTCCGCTATGCCGGAAGGGCTGCCGCCCCCTTAGCCAATGTGATCGGAGCTGATCATGAATAATAAAAACAACCAAAAAAGTATTCGCACCATAGAAACCAACGGGGTCGAACAGATCCCGGACCACGAGCGCACCGCCAGCCCCAAGGATCTGTTCCGACTGATCTTCGGCGGTGCCAATACCTTTGCCACCGCCGTGCTGGGCTCCTTCCCCGTACTGTTCGGCCTGTCATTCCAGGCCGGTGTGTGGGCGATTGTGCTGGGCGTGCTGGTGGGCGCGCTGATCCTGGCGCCCATGGGCCTGTTCGGGCCGCTCAACGGCACCAACAACGCGGTGTCGTCCGGCGCGCACTTCGGTGTGCATGGGCGCATTGTCGGCTCGTTTCTGTCATTGCTGACGGCGATTGCCTTCTTCTCCCTGTCGGTGTGGAGTTCGGGGGATGCGCTGGTCGGCGGAGCGAAACGTCTGATCGGCCTGCCGGAAACCGACCTGACCCTTGGCCTGGCCTACGGCATGTTTGCCCTGCTGGTGCTGACGGTGTGCATCTATGGCTTTCGTTTCATGCTGTGGGTCAATCGCATTGCCGTGTGGGCGGCCAGCCTACTGTTCCTACTGGGCATCTTTGCCTTCGCACCGACCTTCGACAGCCATTTCGCCGGCAGCTTGGCCTTAGGCCAGAGCGGCTTCTGGGCGGCCTTTATCGGCGCGGCACTGGTGGCCATGAGCAACCCGATTTCCTTCGGTGCGTTCCTGGGGGACTGGTCGCGCTACATCCCGCGCGAGACGCCGAAACTGCGCATCATGCTGGCGGTGATCGCCGCGCAGATCGCCACGCTGATTCCGTTTCTGTTCGGCCTGGCCACCGCGACCATCGTGGCGGTCAAGGCGCCGGATTACATCGCGGCCAACAACTATGTCGGCGGCCTGCTGGCGGTGGCGCCGACGTGGTTCTTCCTGCCGGTGTGCCTGATCGCGGTGATCGGCGGCATGTCCACCGGCACCACCTCGCTGTATGGCACCGGCTTGGACATGTCCAGCGTATTCCCGCGCGTGCTCTCTCGGGTCAAGGCGACATTGCTGATCGGCGTGATGTCGATTGCCTTCATCTTTATCGGACGCTTCGCCGCCAACCTGGTGCAGAGCGTGTCGACTTTCGCCGTGCTGATCATCACCTGCACCACGCCATGGATGGTGATGATGATCATCGGCCTGATCGTGCGCCGCGGCTTCTATTGCCCGGATGACCTGCAAGTGTTCACCCGCGGCGAGACCGGCGGGCGTTACTGGTTCAGCCACGGCTGGAACTGGCGCGGTTTGGGGGCATGGATTCCCAGCGCGCTGGTGGGGTTGTGCTTCGTCAACCTGCCGGGGCAGTTCGTCGGGCCGCTGGGCAACCTGGCCGACGGCATCGACATCAGCCTGCCGGTGACCCTGGGGCTGGCTTCGGTGGTGTACCTGACGCTGCTGCGGGTGTTCCCGGAGCCGGCGTCGGTGTATGGACCGACCGAGTCGGCCAGGGCTTTGGCCGCAACCCGCGTGCAAACCGCCTAAAACAATAATCGGAGACTCGCCGTCATGGCTTTGGATTTATTCGTCGTACTCATCTACGCCGCCGGCATGCTGGTGCTCGGCTATTACGGCATGCGCCGCGCCAAGACCCACGAAGATTACCTGGTGGCCGGCCGCAACCTGGGCCCGTCGCTGTACATGGGCACCATGGCCGCCACGGTACTGGGTGGCGCGTCTACCGTCGGCACGGTGCGCCTGGGCTATGTGCACGGCATCTCGGGCTTTTGGCTGTGCGCGGCGCTGGGCATGGGGATCATTGCGCTGAATCTGTTTCTGGCCAAGCCGCTGCTCAAGCTGAAGATCTTCACCGTCACTCAGGTGTTGGAAAAACGCTACAACCCCATGGCGCGCCAGGCCAGCGCGGTGATCATGCTGGCGTATGCGTTGATGATCGGCGTCACCTCGATCCTGGCCATCGGCACCGTGCTGCAAGTGCTGTTCGGCGTGCCGTTCTGGGTGTCGGTGCTACTGGGCGGCGGCGTGGTGGTGGTGTATTCGACCATCGGCGGCATGTGGTCGCTGACCCTTACCGACATCGTGCAGTTCGTGATCAAGACCGTCGGCCTGATGTTTATCCTGCTGCCGATCTGCCTGTACCGCGTCGGTGGCTGGGATGAACTGGTGGCCAAGCTGCCGGCGTCGAGTTTCAGCTTCACCGCGATCGGCTGGGACACGATCATTACCTACTTCATGATCTACTTCTTCGGCATCTTGATCGGCCAGGACATCTGGCAGCGGGTGTTCACCGCCCGTGATGAAAAAGTCGCGCAGTACGCCGGAACCTTCGCCGGTTTCTACTGCGTGCTCTACGGGCTGGCCTGTGCATTGATCGGCATGGCGGCCCATGTGCTGATCCCGGACTTGGACAACGTCAACAACGCCTTCGCCGCTATCGTGAAACTGTCGCTGCCAGACGGCATTCGCGGTCTGGTGATCGCCGCAGCGCTGGCAGCGATGATGTCCACCGCCAGCGCCGGCCTACTGGCCGCCTCTACCGTGCTGACCGAAGACCTGCTGCCGCGCCTGCGCGGCGGCAAGCAGTCGAGCCTGAGCCTCAACCGCTTGTTCACCCTGCTGACCGGCGCGACAGTGCTGGGCATTGCGTTGGTGGTCAACGACGTAATCAGCGCTCTGACCCTGGCCTACAACCTGTTGGTGGGCGGTATGTTGATCCCGCTGATCGGCGCGATCTTCTGGAAACGCGCCAGCACACCTGGCGCGATCGCCTCCATGGCCCTGGGCTTTGTGACGGCGCTGGTCTTTATGTTCAAGGATGGCCTGGATGCAAACACACCGATCTACTATAGCCTGGCGGTGGGGCTGGTGAGCTTTGTCGCGGTGAGCCTGCTGTCGCGCAAGCCACAAGGCGTGACAGCTCGGGCGGTGTGAGACAAAGCGGTTTCTTCAGCGGGTGCAACGTCGGAGGTCGCACCCGCTTTTTTTATTGGGCGTTCATGGCCAAAACCATAGGCGCTTTGGCTTGGATGATTTCCTGCACCAGAGAAGCCCACAGCAACCCCTGCGTGGTGCCCGCGGCATAGGTTCCGCCGGCGACCATGCGGTTGTGGGCGCAGCGGTACACGATGGATAGTTCTTCGAGATCATCACCCTCCAAGACCGACACAACGCAGTGCCGCCTACTCAGTGCGGCAGTTTGAGCCGGACTCAACTGCTGGGGCAGAAACCGGACCCCAGAGGCACCCAAGAGCGCCTCAAGTTCATCCCACAACGCAGTGGTCGCCTGCCCGTGTGCGAGTCGTGCCAACGAAGGGTTGTCCGCCAGCAGCTTTTCGAACAGCTCCAGCCCTGCGCGGTGACACTCAACGGGCAAGCAGTGGTCGGGCTCTGGTTCCGCCGTCGGCTGCGTTGTTGACATGGGCCACGTATTGACGTGCTTAAGGCGGGCATCATCGCTGTGTCGTTCGGTTCCGTACACCGTGACCTGATAGTTGGCCAAGCGGAACATCACGGCTTGAAACAGGCTATTGATCCCCCTGCCGACGATCGACACACATGGCGCGGCGGCATCAGTTTGCACGGTCGGGATAGTGAAAGATTTGGCAAGGGACCGCTTGAGCAGGCCGCGCACGGCCATCAGGCTCTGCTGAACGCAGACGGCGTGGTCAAGGTCGCCATGGCAGGCATCGCTGGAGGTGGCTTGAATGGTGAAGGTCACCGGCCTGCGCCAGGTATCGAGACTGCAGCCAAGCAGTTCAGCGCGCGAGCGAAACTCACCCAATGTGACGGACCCGCAGCCCAGCACCAATTGAAGGTGTTCAGCCACTGCCAGGGCCTGGACCGCATCGTCGCTGAACACGTCTGGCTCGACGACGCAAACCAGACGGGCGTGTGGGTGCAGACACTCAATCAACGCCCCATCGATGCGGGGCGTGGTTTCGTCATTCCGGGTCGGGCATAGGGCGACAGCATGGGCCCCCGTCAGCGCTTCGAACCGGTCCACCGCAAATGTCACTCTGCTGTCGGCGGT
Source organism: Pseudomonas sp. S4_EA_1b (assembly GCF_016307435.1). Lineage (NCBI taxonomy): Bacteria > Pseudomonadati > Pseudomonadota > Gammaproteobacteria > Pseudomonadales > Pseudomonadaceae > Pseudomonas > Pseudomonas sp. S4_EA_1b. The sequence goes on from NZ_JAEILC010000045.1 coordinate 222,213, forward strand.
CTCTTGGGACTGATGCTCACCCAGCACCTTGATTCGCACATGGGGGTCACGCTCAAGCAACAATCTGACAAGCGCCTTGCCCACATTCCCGTAGCCAACTACGCCGACTTCAGAAGGCAAGGCCCCCTCGCCAAGCGTCAGCCAATGCGCCATATACGCCGCCACATGCGGCGCGTTGATGCCCGGGGTATTGATTACTCGAATATCGTTCGCTTCGCACAAGTCCAGTCGTACTTTATCCAGGCTCGTGCCTCTACGAATCAGACACAGGTCGCCAAATGGGTGGGCTGTGCGCCAGCGCTCAATGATTTCGGCGTCGATGACTTGGTCCGCGACAATCAACGCGGACGGCCGCAACAGTGCGATCTGCAACAGCAGTGTCTGCTTGGCCAGGGTGGGGGGAAGAAACACGACGTTGCCGGGGGCGTCGGCCCTCCAGCGTCTAGAGACAGGGGCGATGTGTAAAACCGTGTCGAGGGTGGCGATCAGTGAAGCGGCGACGGGCGGGACACATGAGAGCGTCATGGGCTTATCTCCAGCAGATTCATGTAGGCGCTGGAGATTTTTTCTACGCTGATTTTTCGGATTAACTAAGCCAGGCGAATCTGACAAACAAGTAGTCCGATTCCGATACTCAAAGACGAACGTGTGACACAGAGCAGACTAAGACACCTGTGGTGGCAGACTTGCCCTAACAAGCCTGCTGCTACAGTTGCGATGTGCTCAATGTTCCCTTAATCGCGGCTCACCGGCGACGTGGGCGACGCTGCTCATCATCCGTGCGAATCGGCACCGGCTGCAGCGGTGGCTCGATCAAGCCCAGGGCGACGCCGAGGTCATGGAGCCAGTTTTGAATTTTCTCTTTCATGGTGGTGCCCCCTTTGAGGGTAGTGCGGATCGGCGGAAGCTGAATTGCCCTACATAAAATATCGCCGCTTCCTACTGATAATAGCCCTAAGTACTACGTATTGCTTGCGGCAAACCACAACGAACTATTACCGAATAGGTCTGAATCCTGACGGATCGCTCAAGCGATGGCGCGGGTGTCTGGCAGCAACTCGGCCTTGCCTGTTTGCTGCAGGTCGATCCATGCGTTGAGGTTAGCGCCGAGCATACCTTTTCGCCACATCAACCAGGTGGTCGCAGTGGCAAATTGCCCTATCAGCGGATGAACGGACACACTGTCCCTGCCCGGCAGGCTGGCAAGCATGGATTCGGACATCAACGCCACTCCCGAACCGGCAATCACACAGGCGAGCATGCCCTGATACGACTCGATCTCAATAGCGCGCCCCATGGCCACACGATCCTGGGCAAACCAGCTTTCCAGACGCGCGCGATAAGCGCAGCTGCGGCGAAAGGTGAACACTGCGCGACCAGCCACGTCCTGAGGCCCGCGCACTGGCGCATGGTCCGCTTCACAGATCAGCACCAAGCGCTCTTCGCACAACGGGATGCCATCCAAAGAGGCGATGGTCAGCGGGCCGTCCACCAACGCCGCGTCGAGCCGCCCGGTGATCAGGCCTTCAAGCAATTCGCCACTGGGCGCCGACTGCACCTGCAAGTTCACCTGCGGATAAGCCTTGTGATAACGCGCTAACAAGGTCGGCAGGTGAATCGCCGCGGTGCTGTACATGCTGCCCAGCACAAAATCCCCTGCCGGCTGGCCGCCTTGCACCGCGCTGTGGGCTTCGTCATGCAAGGCCAATAGACGCGTGCTGTAGTCCAGCAGCACCTTGCCTGCCGGGGACAACTGCAAGCGTTGACGTTCGCGCACGAACAATTCGACGCCGAGCTGTTCCTCCATCTGCTTGAGGCGTGTCGACAGGTTCGACGGCACGCGGTGCAGGCGCTCGGCCGCGCGAGTGATGGAGCCCTCTTCGGCCACCGCCTGGAAGATGCGCAATTGACTGAACTCCATACCTTTCTCCAAAACTGAACAAGTTACTCACTATTATTCATTTTTGCAGAAAGTCAATGCACCTTAGGCTGACCGTCATACGTTTCTTGCAGGAACCCCTGACCATGTCGCCGTTAATCCGCTTACTCGCCAGCTTTATCGCCTTGATGATGGCTATGGGCATTGGCCGTTTCGCGCTCACTCCGCAACTGCCCCACCTACTGAATGAAGGCCAGATCAATTTGACCGACGCGGGCCTGATCGCGGCCGCCAACTACCTGGGCTATTTCGTCGGCGCAGTGGATTCGATGTTCGCCCGCAGCCATCAGCATATTCGCGGCCGTCTGTACGGCGGCTTATGGCTGTGTGTGCTGCTGACCGTGGCCTCGTCTTGGGCCCATGGCTTTTGGGCGCATTTGTTACTCCGGTTCGGCACGGGAGTGGCGAGCGCGTGGGCGTTGGTGATGATCACCAGCCTGAGCCAGCCCCTGGCGCTTGCCGCCGGCCGCCCGCGCTTGGGGGCACTGGTATTTGCCGGACCGGGGCTGGGGATTTTGCTGACGGGGGTGCTGGCACTGGTCGCCAACCAAGTGGGGCAAAGTAGCGCAATACTGTGGCGGGTGTATGGCGGCGTGGCGTTGGTGATGCTGCTGGCGATTCTGCCGTTCCTGCCGCCGGTCAAGGCAACCGCCGCGCCAGGGGCCGACGTCAGCGCTGGCCGCAATGGCAGCATCACGCATCTGTGCTGGGTTTACGTGCTGTACGGCGTGGGCTACATCATCCCGGCGACCTTTCTGTCGCAAATGGCCAGTGCACAATTGAAGGGCGCCTGGCAGGCCGATCTGTTCTGGCCCTGCTTTGGCCTGGCATCGGCCCTTGGCGTGGTGGCCGCGAGCCTGCGCCGCAAGGATGCGCACACTACCCGCTGTTGGCTGATGACGACCTTATGGCTGCAAGCGGCCGGGGTGTTCGCCTGCCTGCTGGGCAATGGCTGGGGCCTGACCTTGGGTGTGCTGCTATGCGGCGGGCCGTTCCTGGCATGCATGCAACTGGTGATGGCGCGTCTGCGAGAGATCGCGCCCCACGGCTACCAGCGCAACACCGGGCTGCTCACTGCCAGTTTCGCCATCGGGCAATTGAGCGGCCCGTTGCTGGCCTCGATCAGCAGCCATCTGAGCGGCGGTTTGCAGCCGGCGTTGGTAATCGCCGGTGCAGGTCTATTAGTGGCGGGCGGGATCGTCCTCAGCTCGCAACCAGCGGCGCCGGCACGCGACCCTGCTCGCGTCGCGCCAGCACCAGAAAGAACAGGCCGCCCAGCAAACACCCAGTGAACCAAGCGAAGTTGGCCAGGCCCTGCAATGCCGGGGTGAAGGTGATCGCAACGCCCACCAGCGTCGCGGGCACCAGCGCCTTGACCGCTGTCCAGTTCACACCACCGTCGAAGTAATAGCGCCCGCTCGGGCTGTCATCGAACAGCGCATCCACATTGATCCGTTGTTTTTTGATCAGGTAGAAGTCCACCAGCAGGATGCCGAACAGCGGCCCGATGAACGCCGCGAGAATATCCAGGGTGTAGTGGATCATCAGCGGGTTATTGAACAGGTTCCACGGGGTGATGAAGATCGAGGCCACCGCCGCGATCATGCCCCCGGCGCGCCAGCTGATTTTGCTCGGCGCGACGTTGGCGAAGTCGAACGCCGGGGATACAAAGTTGGCGACGATATTGATGCCGATGGTCGCGGTTACAAATGCAAAGGCACCGAGCAGAACAGCCATGCTGTTATCGATCCGCGAGACGGTGGCTATGGGGTCATGCAGCATCTCGCCAAACACCGGCAAGGTGCCTGAAACAATCACCACGGTGACCAGGGAAAACGCCAGAAAATTCACCGGTAGGCCCCAGAAATTACCGCGTCGCACGTCTTGCATGCTGCGGCAGTAGCGGCTGAAATCGCCGAAATTCAGGGTGGGCCCAGAAAAGTACGACACCACCAACGCCGTGGCGACGATCACCTGGCCAAACGCTTGCCAACCCGACAGGGATTTTTCCGCCAGGGTGAAACTGATATTCGCCCAACCCGCCTTCCACACAATCCAGCCGGCCAGGATAAACATCACGGCGTACACCACCGGGCCCGCCCAATCGATAAAACGGCGGATGGATTCCATCCCGGCCCAGAACACGGCGGCTTGCAGCACCCATAGGCTGAGAAAACCAAACCAGCCCAGGTAGGAGAGGCCCGCGAAATGCGGCTCGGCATAGACCGCCATTTGTGGGAAGAATCGCAGTACCACGATGATCAAGGCACTCGACGCTAAGTAGGTCTGAATGCCATACCACGCCACGGCGATCAGGCCGCGAATCACCGCGGGAATATTCGCACCGAACACCCCGAACGCCAGACGGCAAATCACCGGGTAAGGCACTGCCGCTTGCTGGCTGGGCTTGGCCACCAGATTGGCGATCAATTGCACGATACAGATGCCGGCGAGCAAGGCGATCAACACCTGCCAACTGGCCAGCCCCAGCGCGAACAGGCTGGCGGCGAACACGTAGCCACCGACGCTGTGCACGTCGCTCATCCAGAAGGCAAAGATGTTGTACCAGGTCCACTTTTGCGGGAGTGGACCAAGGTCCTGGTTGTACAGGCGTGGGCTGTAGCCGTTGGGCAATTGTTCGGTCATCGCTGGCTCCTCGTCATACCGGCCTGCGCTGCCGTAGCAGGTGCATACGGGAGGCGGCATGGTTTGTATACGAGATCGTCAGCAGAATACGTGCCAATGGCACACAATCCCTGTGTTACGGCAGTCCAAGGGGATCAGCGAACCTTAATCAGCGGCACTTCGCTCAGCAACGGTGCAGATTTATCCTGTACACAATCATCAGTGCACCCGATGTGCACACACGTAACCCACCGTGCAGCAGGCCGCCGTGAGGAAGGTGCCCCAAGCCATGTCCATCACTGCCAGTTGAGCGGACCAACCCTGCAACGTGGCCCAGTTGCTTAGATCATAAGTGCCGTACGCCACCAGCCCCAACAATGCGCCCAAGCGCGCCGCGCGCTGCCAACTGACGCTGGGCAGCACCACGAATACCACACAGCCGAGCACATACAAGAGATAGAAGAGCACCGCGGGCAACAGCCGAGGTTGATCGAGCATCAGAGGGCCCAGCAGGGATTTGTAGGTGGGGCCCATAAGGACGCCGAGCCAGAGGCCGTCCAGAATCAAAAAGGCGAGCAACGTGCCCAGGTAGGCAAACAGGATTTTCTTGGTCATGGAAACAGCCTCTGTAGGCGCCGATCAGCGCCTACAGAAGAGCAAAACGCCCTCAGCTTAGTTCAATGCGATCGGCATGAATCACGATCTGGCCCTGTTTGTAGAGCGCGCCGATGGCTTTCTTGAAGTTGCCTTTGCTCACGCCGAACAAGTTGCTGATCACCGCCGGATCGCTTTTATCGCTGACCGGCAAGGTGCCGTTGTTTTCGCGCAACTTGGCGAGGATCTTCGAGTTCAGGCTGGAGGCCGCTTCCTGACCGACCGGTTGCAGGCTCAAGCTGATGTTGCCGTCGGCGCGGATCTCCTTGATAAAGCCTTTCTCTTCCTTGCCGGGACGCAGGAATTTGAAGACTTCGTTCTTGTGGATCAAGCCCCAGTGCTTGTTGTTGATGATCGCCTTGAAACCCATATCGGTGGCTTCGGCCACCAGCAGATCGACTTCCTGGCCCACCTGATAGTTGGCGGGTGTCTTGTCCAGGTAGCGATCAAGGCGCGCGGTGGCGGTGATGCGCTTAGTGTGCTTGTCGAGATAGACATGCACCACGCAATACTCACCCGCGCTCAACTGACGCTTTTCTTCCGAGTAAGGCAGCAACAGATCTTTGGGCAGCCCCCAATCGAGGAATACGCCAATGCTGTTGACTTCCACTACTTTCAAACTGGCGAACTCGCCCACTTGAACTTTGGGCTTTTCAGTTGTAGCGATAAGTTTGTCATCGCTGTCCAGATAAATAAAAACGTTAAGCCAGTCTTCATCTTCACTGGGAATATCTTTGGGGATATACCGATTAGGCAAGAGGATTTCACCGTCTTGCGCACCATCGAGATACAAACCAAAGTTAGTGTGTTTAACCACTTGCAAGCTGTTGTAGCGCCCGACTAAAGCCATTTCCAAACCCCTCGTTACGTGGGCGGCATTCTACCCGAGTTGTGCCCGCCACGCGCGCACGCCTGAAAAATCCAGGGGTTGCGTGGCTTTCTGCTGGCCCTGCCCCGCTCGTCAGATCATCCTGATGAATTTCGCCCAGCACGCCAGGCCAGTTGTTTCAGGGCTTTCCAGTTAAAACAGTAAGTTAGCGGATTATTGATAGGCCCAACTTTGCCCATTCTCAACCCGGAGATTTATTCTCAAGGGATATTTACCAAGCAATTGTCAAGTATTTCATGTACGATGCCTGGCCAAGTTAATTCTCTACAGGTTAGTGGCCGCCATGCGTGTAAAAGCATCCAACAGCAAAGCAAAGCCAGCTCCCGCCGTTGAAACCAGCGAATCGATCAACAGCCAGATTGCTGCGTTCCTTAAATCCGGTGGCGAAATCCAGCAAATTGCCAAGGGCGTAAGCGGCCAGACTTTCGGCCCGTCCAAGCAGATCAGCCTGGGCAAGAAGTAACACTCTCGCAACACACCTGGTCCCTAAGCGCCTTGCCTTCAAGGCGCTAGGACTAGCGTCGGTACCACCCTCTTATTGCATTCAATAGCACCCTAATCGACGAACGGGCCTCACCGACCGCTATTCGCCGGTATCCTTGCACGCGTCTAGCGCGGGCATCTGCCCGATTTTTCCGTCACTGCTCCTCGCTTTTCATGGAGTGAAGCATGTTTAAACCCTGCATATTCCTGATCACTGCCCTGGTCGCCAGCCCTCTGGCGGAAGCGCAAATCTTCCAACGCGAATTGGGCGACTTCGACCTGAAACTGGGTACAACCCCCAGCCGCAGCATGGCCCAGGGCCTGGTCAAGCCGACGTCGCCGGGCAGTGGCTCGTTCCACGGCGGCCTGGATCTGAGCCACGACAGCGGCCTGTACTTCGGCCAGTTCTCGCCGAACATGGGGCTATCCTCCTCCAGCAACCTCGAAATCGATTCGTATATGGGCTTCAAACACCCTTTCGATCAGACCCTGGGCTACGAAGTCGGCTTGATCCACTACAGCTACCCCACCCTCAGCCCGCTCAACAGCCAGGAGTTCTACGGAGGTCTGAACCTGCTCGGCAATCGTTTCGGCGCTTCCTTCAGCAACGACCCGGACCGCCAGGACAGCACCCTCTTTGCCGACCTTAGCGGCACACAGCCGTTCGGGATCGGGGTAAGCATGAAGTACACCACCCATCAGTTAGGCTCGCCAGTGTCGGTGGATGGCGGCTCCATCAGCAGTTTCAGCGACTGGTCGGTGCAGTTTTCCCGCGCCTGGAAGGGCATCGACCTGGACCTGATCTACAGCGATTCCAGCCTCAGCGGCGGCAATTGCTCCGCCTACTCCGGGCACAACGCGCAATGCGATGGCCTGCTGACTCTCAAGGCCGTGCGCTCGTTTTATTGATGGGCTGAACTGTCGGACCCGGCCAGGGTTCACATGCACAAGTCCCCTCTGTGCAAGGATCCGCTCATGCTGCGTCGGCTCAAACTATTGGTGGTAGTACTGACCCTGAGCCTGGTGCTCGCCGGCTGCAATCGCGTGGGCCTGGCCTATCGCAATCTGGACGTGATCATCCCCTGGACCCTCAATGACTACCTGGACATGAACGCCGGGCAGAAGAGCTGGTTCAACGACACACTCAAAGAACACCTGGCCTGGCATTGCACCACGCAACTGCCGGGCTACCTGGACTGGCTGGACCGCCTGCAACAGATGGTGGACGCCAATCAAGTCACGGACGCCGCGCTGCAAACCCGCACCGTCGAGGCCAAACAAGCGATTGCCGAGGTTGCACGAGAAATCACCCCGTCGGCCATCGAGCTGCTGCAAGGGCTGGACGATGAGCAGGTCGAGGACATGAACGCCGCGCTGGCCAAAGACCTGCGCAAGCGTCAGGACGAATACCTCAAGCCCCCACTGCAACAGCAGATCAAGGAGCGCGCCGAACGCATGCGCAAGCGCCTGGACAGCTGGATGGGCCCGCTCAGCCCCAGCCAGCAAGCCCGCGTCCTGGCCTGGTCGGTCGCGCTGGGTGAGCAGAATGAGCAGTGGATCGGCAACCGCGCCCATTGGCAGGCGCAGTTTATCGACGCGGTCCAGCAACGCCGCAGTGCCGATTTCCCACAAAAGATGCAGCAACTGCTGGTGGACCGTGAAAGCCTATGGACCCCGCAATACCGTGCCGCCTACGCCCAGACTGAAGCGCAAGCGCGAAGCCTGATCGTCGACTTGATGGCCGACAGCACGCCGCAACAGCGGTTAAAACTCACCCAGAAAATCGACGGCGTGCGCAGCGACTTCAAGGCACTCAAGTGCCTCAAGGCCGCTGCCCGTTGAAATGCGGGCTGCCTTAGCAACTCGACAACGATCCTAGATCGCGCCGCCCGCAATCGCCGCTTCGGAAGCCACGCGATCAAAGGTTTCAGGGTCCAATGCGTCTTCCTGCTCGTCCATGACCTGACGCGGATGAGCGTTGCCAGGAATGGAGCTGTCAATCAGGGACAGCAGGCTCGCTCCCCGTGGGGTCAAAATGAAATTCTCGCCGTTACCGCCCTGTTCTTCCGGGCGCGATTCGATAAAGCCGCGTTTGAACAGCAACGCTTCATAGTCGGCAGCGGTCTTTTTCAGCGTATCCAGGTTGCCGATGGACTCACCGGCCGTGGCCTTGTCGGCGGCTTCCTGCTCCGCATATTTGCGCGGGGCAAAGCTGCCCTCGCCGTTCTGCACTTCGTGCAGCAAACGTTCGATCAAATCCCAGTTGTAAGTCGTCATCCTGATTCCTCCTGCGGGCGTGAGCAAAAGTGGCCCGTCAGCAGGTGTGACCTGTCACGTCGGCAGCCGTTCAGCCGAATGGACGGGCGTCATTTCTCTGAACTTTCCAGACGTTCGCCCCCTCAACTGCGTACAAACGCCAAGGAGGTCGCCCCATGAAAACCCTGATGAATCTGACCGTCGCCGCCGCTCTGCTCACCGCCCTGCCGACCTGGGCCTGTACGCCGGAAGAAGCCACCGCCAAGCGCGAGGAGCTGGCTAAGCAAGTGACCCGGCTCACCGAACAGAACCCAGCCAAGGCCAAGGAGATGAACGACGAACTGCAGAAAATGGACCTGGACACCGAGAGCGCGGAGTTCCCCGACAAATGTCAGTTGATCGACGCGCGCCTCAAAGAACTGAAAGAGGCCGCCGCCAAGGCCGAAAACTGAGCCCATAAAAAAACCGGACATCGTCCGGTTTTTTTATATCGCCCCAGGCTTATTCAGCAGCTGGCGCTTCGGGTTTGCGGCGCTTGAGCGGGGCCATGCCGTCCTTGCTCACCAACGACAGGTTGTCGGTCTTCGGGCGGTTGGCGATCTTGCGCTTGGTCGGCGACTTGGCGCCGGTTTTCTTCTTGTCGCCCTTGGCGTCGGTCTTTTTCTTCTTCACGCCGACGGCCTTGCCCGACGCCTTGACCTTCTTCGGCCCGGTGTAGGTGCCTTTGACTTCCTTGATGGTGCGGCGCTCGAACGACTGCTTGAGGTAGCGTTCGATACTCGACATCAGGTTCCAGTCGCCGTGGCAGATCAGCGAGATGGCCAGGCCATCGTTGCCGGCCCGCCCGGTGCGGCCGATACGGTGCACGTATTCGTCGCCGCTGCGCGGCATGTCGAAGTTGATCACAAGGTCGAGGCCATCCACGTCCAGGCCACGGGCGGCCACGTCGGTGGCCACCAGGATCTTCACACCGCCGGCCTTGAGGCGGTCGATGGCGAGCTTGCGATCTTTCTGGTCTTTCTCGCCGTGCAGCACGAACGCCTTGTATTCCTGGGCGACCAGGCGGCCGTAGATGCGGTCGGCGGCGGCGCGGGTGTTGGTGAACACAATGGCTTTCTGATAGGTCTCGTTGGCCAGCAGCCAGTTGAGGATCTGCTCTTTGTGCACATTATGGTCGGCGGTGACGATCTGCTGACGCGTGGTGGCGTTGAGGTCGCTGACGTTGTTGACCTGCAGGTGTTCCGGGTTGTTCAGCACCTTGGCGACCATGTCGCGCAGGGTCGAACCGCCGGTGGTGGCGGAGAACAACATGGTCTGTTGACGGTTGACGCACTCGCCCACCAGGCGCTGCACGTCGTCGGCAAAGCCCATGTCGAGCATGCGGTCGGCTTCGTCGAGTACCAGCACTTCGACCTCCTTGAGGTCCAGGTTGCCGGCGTTGAGTTGTTCGATCATGCGCCCTGGCGTGCCGATCAGAATGTCCGGCACCTTACGCAGCATGGCGGCCTGCACCTTGAAGTCTTCGCCGCCGGTGATGATGCCGGACTTGATGAAGGTGAACTGCGAGAAGCGTTCGACTTCCTTCAGGGTCTGCTGGGCCAGCTCGCGGGTCGGGAGCAGGATCAGGGTCTTGATGCTGACGCGGACCTTGGCCGGGCCAATCAAACGATTCAGAACCGGCAGGACGAAAGCGGCGGTCTTGCCGCTACCGGTTTGCGCTGTCACCCGCAGGTCACGCCCTTCGAGCGCGAGCGGGATGGCCGCGGCTTGCACAGGCGTAGGCTCGACAAATTTAAGCTCGGCCACGGCTTTGAGCAGGCGTTCGTGCAGGGCGAATTGGGAAAACACGGGTGCTACCTCGAAGAAATGCAAAATATCAGCTGCATAGGGTAACGGTTTCGGGCGTCCAAACCGAGTTTCTTTACGCGAACGGGCCCAATCAGGCGTTTTTTTGTGCTTGATTGTGTCGGCGACGTCAACTTTGTCGCACTCAGGTGCTCTAATCGCCCCCGACTTGTCTTACCGAGGAATCGCTTTATTCATGGATATCAAACAGCTCTGGCGCAACGTCCAAGACCTTTGGGACGCACTCGACCAACATCCCATGCTGCATGCGGGCCTGGGCTTGCTGGTATTGCTGGTGGTGGCCCTGGTGCTGGGTCGGGTGGCGCGCTACCTGATCCTGCACGCGGTCAAACTGCTCGGGCGCCAACCGGCCCTGCACTGGCTCAACGACCTGCGGCACAACAAGGTTTTCCATCGTCTGGCGCAGATGACACCGTCTCTGGTGATTCAGTTCGGCCTGTATCTGGTGCCCGACCTGAGCAAGACTGCCACGTTGTTCATCGGCAACGTGGCCCTGGCGTTCACCATCCTGTTCCTGGTGCTGGCCATAAGCGCCCTGCTCAACGCCCTACTGGACATCTACGCCCGCACCGAACACGCACGCACCCGTTCGATCAAGGGCTATGTGCAATTGGCCAAGATGGTGCTGTTCGTGTTCGGCGCGATCATCATCGTTGCCACCCTGATCGACCGGTCGCCGCTGTTGCTGTTGTCCGGCCTGGGTGCAATGTCGGCGGTGATTCTGTTGGTCTACAAGGACACGTTGCTGTCGTTCGTCGCCAGCGTGCAGTTGACCAGCAACGACATGCTGCGGGTCGGCGACTGGATCGAAATGCCCCAGGTCGGCGCCGACGGCGATGTGGTGGACATCACCTTGCACACGGTGAAAGTGCAGAACTTCGATAAAACCATCGTCTCCATCCCCACCTGGCGCTTGATGTCCGAATCGTTCAAAAACTGGCGCGGCATGCAGGCCTCGGGCGGGCGGCGCATCAAGCGCAGCTTGTTCATCGATGCCAGCGGCGTGCGCTTCCTGCGTGACGACGAAGAAGTGCGCATGACCCAGGTGCACCTGCTCACCGATTACATCAGCCGCAAGCAAGCCGAACTCAGGGCCTGGAACCAAGCTCAGGGTCACAGCGCGCAGTTGTCGGCCAACCGCCGGCGCATGACCAACCTCGGCACCTTCCGCGCCTACGCGCTGGCCTACCTGAAAAGCCACCCGGACATCCAGCCGAACATGACCTGCATGGTCCGCCAGATGCAGACCACCGCCCAAGGCGTGCCGCTGGAAATCTACTGCTTTACCCGCACCACGGCGTGGGCCGATTACGAACGAATCCAGGGCGATATCTTCGATTATCTGCTGGCGGTGTTGCCGGAGTTCGGCCTGAGCCTGTACCAGCAACCCAGTGGCAACGATCTGCGGGCGGGGATGCTACCGGCGGTGGCGGGCGCCAGTCATTTAGCGGCCCCGGATTACCCGGCGGTTTAAGCCAGCGAGCGGTTGGGCGCCTTGACGCCCAACCGACTGATCCACACCGCCCCCACAATCACCAGCCCGCCCAAGGCCAACCGGCCCAGCGGCTCGTGCTGGTTCCAGATCAACAGGTTGAGCAACAACCCAACCGGTACGTGCAGGTTATTCATCACTGCCAGGGTGCCGCCGTTGACCAGGCATGCGCCCTTGTTCCACCAGTACAGGCCCAATGCCGTGCTGACCAGGCCGAGGAACACCAGTACACCCCACTGCAGCGGCGCTTGCGGCAGAAAATCAGCTTTGCCGAACAACAGGAACGCCGGCAACACCACCAGCAATGCGCCAAGGTAGAAATAGCCGAAGCGTCGGTAGTGCGGCAGGTCGCTCGGGTAGCGCGCCACCAGGTGCTTGTACATGACCTGCCCGGCGGCATAGGTGAAGTTGGCCAATTGCAGCAGCAAAAAGCCCATCAGGAAGTGCGGGGTGACCTGGTCGAAGCGAATCACTGCCGCACCCGCCACTGCCACCAGGGCAGCCAGCAATGCCCAGGGATTAAAGCGGCGGTTGAGAGCATCTTCGATCAGGGTCACATGCAGTGGCGTGAGGATGGTGAACAGCAGCACCTCCGGCACGGTAAGCACGCGAAAGCTCAGGTACAGGCACACGTAGGTCACGCCGAACTGCAGCGCGCCGATCACCAGCATGCCGCGCATGAACGCCGGCTCCACCGAACGCCAGCGCGTCAGCGGGATAAACACCAGCCCGGCCAGCACCACGCGCACCAGCACCGCGAAGTAGCTGTCGACGTGACCGGCGAGGTATTCGCCGATCAAGCTGAAGGAAAATGCCTGAATCAGGGTGACAACCAGTAGATAGCCCATGCGCGCCTCGTTTCGAATGGGCGGGACATTAAAGCTTTTCGTCGCGGGACGAAACTCGGGGCAAAAAAAACCCGACCTCGCTAAAGCGTCAGTCGGGCAGGAGCACTCAGGAGCACAAGTGCAAAGGGAGGTTCGTTACGCGTACTTGAAGGGTTGGCGTGCAGCGATATAAACACTGCGGGATTATCTGGCGATTAAAGCTTCACACCACCTGGGCCAGCTGGGCCTTGGCGTGATTGATGCCTTTTTCCTGGAAGTCGCCGCTCAGGTTCACCCCTTCGGCATGAATAAAAGCGACCTCATGAATCCCGATAAAGCCCATAACCTGGCGCAGATACGGTTCCTGATGATCGGAGCTGGCGCCGGTATGAATGCCGCCGCGCGCGGTGAGCACAATGGCGCGCTTGCCGGTCAGCAGGCCCTGGGGCCCGGTGGGTGTGTATTTGAACGTCACGCCGGCACGCAATACGTGGTCCAGCCAGGCTTTCAAGGTGCTGGGGATGGCAAAGTTGTACATCGGCGCGGCCAGTACCAGCACGTCGGCGGCCAACAGCTCATCGGTCAATTCGTTGGAGCGGTCCAGAGAGATCTGTTCGTCGTCGTTGCGCTGTTCCGACGGTTTCATCCAGCCGCCGAGCAGGTTGGCGTCCAAATGCGGAACCGGGTTGAGGGCCACGTCGCGCACGGTGATCCGGTCCGCCGGGTGGGCGGCCTGCCATTGGCTGATGAACTGCTGAGTGAGTTGGCGGGAAATGGAATCCTGCTGGCGTGCACTGCTTTCGATGATCAGAACGTTGGACATGGCTATGTAGGCTCCATCTGAAACTGCTGTAAGTCGATGGAGAAAAGATTAACCAGGGCTCATTCGATAAAAAAGCGCAAAAAACTGCTATAACCCATCTAGAAATTTGTTGATAAGCGGAGTATCCCTGTTGGCCTGCTCCGCTGATGGGTTATTTCGGGGTGCAGGTCAGGGCGATACGCATCTTGATAATCGCGCGGTTGAATTTGACCGTGGTGTTGGTGCTCTTGCCGGCCGGTACCGAGACGGTACGCCGACGCGGCGACTCCGGACCATTGGTGAAGACTACCGAGCACTGGGCGTCGTTGGTGCCGTAGTTATTCAGTTGAATCGAACTGATATCGGCATCCACGTCGGTCGCAGTGTAGTCCACGCTCACGCCGTCGATCTTTTTGCTCACATCGATAGGGTAGGCGAACGCGCTCAACGGCAGCAGCGCCAGCAGCACACAACAGAATTTTCTCATTCGGCAGTCTCCAATAAGGACCGCCAGCTTAGGACAAGAGGAACCCATCTTGAAAGCGCCCCGCGTTACCCTCGATCAATGGCGCACGCTGCAAGCCGTGGTCGACCATGGCGGCTTCGCCCAGGCGGCCGAAGCGCTGCACCGTTCGCAGTCTTCGGTGAGCTACACCGTAGCCCGCATGCAGGACCAACTCGGCGTGCCGCTGCTGCGCATCGACGGGCGCAAGGCTGTACTCACCGACGCCGGTGAAGTGCTGTTGCGCCGCTCGCGGCAACTGGTGAAAAACGCCAGCCAGTTGGAAGACCTCGCCCACCATATGGAGCAAGGCTGGGAAGCCGAAGTGCGCCTGGTGGTGGACGCCGCCTACCCCAACGCACGCCTGGTGCGCGCCTTGAGTGCGTTTATGCCGCAAAGCCGCGGTTGCCGCGTGCGCTTGCGTGAGGAAGTGCTGTCCGGCGTCGAAGAGCTGCTGATCGAAGGCGTGGCCGACCTGGCGATTTGCGGTTTCAGTATCCCCGGCTACCTGGGCACCGAGATGAGCGATGTGGAGTTTGTCGCCGTCGCCCACCCCGAGCACGCCCTGCACCGTATGAACCGCGCGCTGAGCTTCCAGGACCTGGAAAGCCAGATGCAAGTGGTGATCCGCGACTCCGGCCGTCAGCAGCCGCGGGATGTGGGCTGGCTCGGCGCCGAACAGCGCTGGACCGTCGGCAGCCTGGCCACGGCGGCGTCCTTTGTAGGCAGCGGCCTGGGCTTTGCCTGGTTGCCACGGCACATGATCGAACGCGAACTCGCCGAGGGCGTGCTCAAGCAGCTACCTTTGGAACAGGGCGGCAGCCGCCATCCCACGTTCTACCTGTATTCGAACAAGGACAAACCCTTGGGGCCGGCCACGCAGATCCTCGTGGAATTGCTGCGCACCTTCGACACCGCTCCGTTGGACGCCCCTTTCGCCGCCCCTCGACAAGCCTGAAACGGAGTTCAAGCATGCCCTGGTTCGACCATGACGACTGCAGCCTGCACTACGAGGAATACGGCCACGGCACCCCACTGATCCTAATTCATGGCCTGGGCTCCAGCAGCCAGGACTGGGAGCTGCAGGTGCCGGTGCTGTCCCGGCATTACCGCCTGATCGTGGTAGATGTACGCGGCCATGGGCGCTCCGACAAACCCCGCGAACGCTACAGCATCCCTGGCTTCAGCGCCGATCTGAGCGCACTGATCCAACACCTCGACCTGCCGCCGGCCCATGTGGTGGGGTTGTCCATGGGGGGCATGATTGCGTTTCAGTTGGCGGTGGACGAGCCCGGCAGCGTCCGCAGCCTGTGCATCGTCAACAGCGCGCCTGAGGTCAAGGTGCGCAGCGCCAATGACTATTGGCAATGGACCAAACGCTGGACGCTGGCCCGGGTGCTCAGCCTGAACACCATCGGCAAGGCTCTCGGTGACCGGCTGTTTCCCAAACCGCAGCAGGCCGACCTGCGGCGCAAGATGGCCGAACGCTGGGCAAAAAACGACAAACGTGCTTATCTCGCCAGCTTCGACGCCATTGTGGGCTGGGGCGTGCAGGAACGACTGTCCAGCATCGCCTGTCCAACCCTGGTCATCAGCGCCGACCACGACTACACCCCTGTGGCGCAAAAACAAATCTATGTAAAACTGCTGCCCGATGCGCGACTGGTGGTCATCGAAGATTCCCGCCATGCCACGCCCTTGGATCAACCCGAGGTCTTTAACGCAACCCTGCTCGAATTTCTAAAGACCGTCGACACCACTGCTCAGGATCACTGACCCATGCTGAAAAAAATCGCCTTCTTTGCCGGTTCCGTTCTGTTCGCTGCCAACTTGATGGCGGCCCAGCCGGCCAAGGCGCCGCACGTTTTGATCTCCACCACCAATGGTGACATTGAAGTCGAACTGGACCCGGTCAAGGCGCCGATCAGTACCAAAAACTTCCTGGACTACGTAGACAAAGGCTTTTACACCAACACCATTTTCCATCGCGTGATTCCGGGTTTCATGGTTCAGGGCGGGGGTTTCACTCCACAGATGCAGCAGAAAGACACCCAGCCGCCGATCAAGAACGAAGCCAGCAACGGCCTGCACAACGTGCGTGGCACGCTGTCGATGGCACGCACCTCCAACCCGGATTCGGCCACCAGCCAATTCTTCATCAACGTGGCTGACAATGCGTTCCTCGACCCAGGCCGTGACGCCGGTTACGCGGTATTCGCCAAAGTGGTCAAGGGCATGGACGTGGTCGACATCATCGTCAACTCCCAGACCACCACCAAGCAAGGCATGCAAAACGTGCCGATCGACCCTGTCGTGATCAAGTCGGCCAAGCGCATCGACTGACGTCTGCAGGATGCTCCGCGCACAGCCCACAAGGCTGTGCGCGCACCTGAAAGGAGAGCCCGCTCGGCGGGCGTCAACCCCAATGCTCTATCGTCGTTTCGAACAACTGATCGATATTTTTCGCGACGCGCCCAGCGCCGCACCACCTGACAAAGTCCTACCCTTCTACCTCTACTACCTGCGCCAAGTGTGGCCGCATTTTGCCGCCCTGCTGGTGGTGGGCCTGATCGGTGCGCTGATCGAAGTCGCACTGTTCAGCTACCTTAGCCGCATCATCGACCTGGCCCAGGGCACGCCGCCGGCGAATTTTTTCCAGGAGCACAGCAGCGAGCTGATCTGGATGGCCGTGGTCGCCCTGTTGCTGCGCCCGATCTTCGGCGCCCTGCATGACCTGCTGGTGCATCAAACGATCAGCCCCGGCATGACCAGCCTGATCCGCTGGCAGAACCACAGCTACGTGCTCAAACAGAGCTTGAATTTCTTCCAGAACGACTTCGCCGGGCGGATCGCCCAGCGCATCATGCAAACCGGCAACTCGCTGCGCGATTCCGCCGTGGCGGCGGTGGATGCGATCTGGCACGTCGCGATTTATGCCATCAGCTCTCTGGTGCTGTTTGCCGAAGCGGACTGGCGCCTGATGATCCCACTGGTGACGTGGATCATCTGCTACAGCCTGGCGCTGCGGTATTTCGTGCCGCGGGTCAAAGAGCGCTCGGTGATTTCCTCCGAGGCGCGCTCCAAACTGATGGGGCGCATCGTCGATGGCTACACCAATATCACCACCTTGAAGCTGTTCGCGCACACCCAGTACGAGCAGCAATACGCCAAGGAAGCGATCATCGAGCAGACCGAAAAAACCCAGCTGGCCAGCCGTGTGGTCACCAGCATGGACATCGCGATCACCACCATGAACGGCCTGTTGATCGTCACTACCACGGGCCTGGCCCTGTGGTTATGGACGCAGTCGCTGATCTCGGTGGGCGCCATCGCCCTGGCCACGGGCCTGGTGATCCGCATCGTCAACATGTCCGGCTGGATCATGTGGGTGGTCAACGGTATTTTCGAAAACATCGGCATGGTGCAGGACGGGTTGAAAACTATCGCCCAACCGCTGGCCGTGGTCGACCGTGAAAACGCCCCGCGCCTGAGCGTGCCCCATGGCGAAGTGCGCTTCGAGCAGGTGGATTTCCACTACGGCAAACAGAGCGGGATCATTGGCGGCCTGAACCTGACCATCAAGGCCGGGGAGAAAATCGGCCTGATCGGGCCGTCCGGCGCGGGCAAATCGACCTTGGTCAACCTGCTGCTGCGCCTGTACGACCTGCAAGGTGGGCGCATCCTGATCGACGGCCAGAACATCGCCGAGGTGGCCCAGGAAACCTTGCGCGAGCAGATCGGCATGATTACCCAGGACACCTCGCTGCTGCACCGCTCGATCCGCGACAACCTGCTCTACGGCAAGCCTGACGCCACCGATGAAGAACTCTGGAGCGCGATCCACAAAGCCCGCGCCGATGAATTCATCCCACTGCTGTCAGACTCCGAAGGCCGCACCGGGTTGGACGCTCACGTCGGCGAACGCGGGGTGAAACTCTCCGGTGGGCAGCGCCAGCGCATCGCCATTGCGCGGGTGCTGCTCAAGGATGCACCGATCCTGATCATGGACGAGGCCACCTCGGCGCTGGACTCGGAAGTAGAAGCAGCGATCCAGGAAAGCCTGGAAACCCTGATGCAAGGCAAAACAGTGATCGCGATTGCCCACCGCCTGTCGACCATCGCCCGCATGGACCGCTTGGTGGTGCTGGAGAAAGGCCGGATCGCCGAGAGCGGCAGCCATGCCGAACTGTTGGCCCATGGCGGGCTGTATGCGCGGCTGTGGCAGCATCAAACCGGCGGCTTCGTCGGTATCGACTGAACACAACGCTGGTTGCACCGTCCGCCTGGCACTTTGCGCTGACCATGCTGTAATTCAGTGCAGTGCCCAGACGGGCGCTGAAGTAAATCTGCAGGGAGCATCACTGATTTACTGATTCGGTAGAGCGATCTATCAAGGACGGGTTTCATGTCTTTGTTCAAGCGTTCAGTCACAGAGGGGCTGGGTACGTTTTGGCTGGTGTTGGGTGGGTGCGGCAGCGCGGTATTGGCCGCAGCGTTCCCGGCGGTTGGGATAGGGTTGCTGGGGGTTTCCCTGGCGTTCGGGCTGACGGTGTTGACCATGGCGGTCGCCATCGGCCATATCAGCGGTTGTCACCTCAACCCAGCCGTGACGGTGGGCTTGGTGGTCGGCGGGAGGTTTCCGGCCAAGGAGTTACCGGCCTATATCATCGCCCAGGTCATAGGCGGCGTAGTCGCGGCGGCATTGTTGTATATGATCGCCAGCGGCAAGCCAGGCTTCGAATTGGCGTCGGGGCTGGCTGCCAACGGGTATGGCGAGCACTCACCCGGCGGCTATTCGCTGGCGGCGGGGTTCGTCAGTGAGCTGGTGATGACGGCGATGTTCCTGGTGATCATCCTCGGCGCCACCGACCCACGCGCCCCCAAGGGCCTGGCGCCCATCGCCATCGGCCTGGCTTTGACCCTGATCCACCTGATCTCCATTCCCGTGACCAACACCTCGGTCAACCCGGCGCGCAGCACAGGCCCGGCGCTGATCGTGGGTGGGTGGGCGATCCAGCAGTTGTGGTTGTTCTGGCTGGCGCCGTTGCTGGGTGCGGCGATCGGCGGTTTTATTTACGGATGGTTGGGTAAGGAGCATCCAGCCTGACGCCCCCATACCACGATGGGCCGGGGCAGCCCTGCCGATACAGGGCAGGGCTGCATTCAATAGAGGCTGACTTAACCCTGATGGGCCTGCATGTATTGACGCAACAATTGGTTGATCCGTGTCTGGTAGCCCGTACCCTGACCTTTGAACCACTCAAGAACGTCAGCATCCAGCCGAATAGTCACCGCCTGTTTTACAGGCACACGTAACTCCGCACGTCGGAAAAATTCGGCGTCCAGCTCAGGGATGTCGCTGGTATCGATTTCTTTATCTTTCATCTTGGCCAGGCGCTCCCAATCAGTTTTGGATGTTTGCGTCATAGTATTTGGCCTCCTTCTTAGTTGCCTTTCGGGCGGAGATGATACGAATCACATCACCACACCGCTCGGTGTATACGACTACACCCATTAACCGTTTTATCCAGCCAATACAGATCCAACGCTCTTCCCCATAATCCGCTCGATCATCGCGCAAGGCCAGCATCGGATGGCGAAAAATATCGGGTACGTCATTGAAATCGATTCCGTGCTTGGAAATATTGACCTTGTTTTTTGATTCATCCCATTCAAAACGCATGGCAATGCCTGTATGCACTTTTGTACATACAAAATAGCCAATTTTACAGTTCGTTTGCCGCGACGCGCACGAACGGCTTACGCCTGCCGATACGGCAGCGCCGCCCTCGCTTCTTCGGCATAGGCCAAAACGCCTACCCCTTCACGCTCGAGAAAATCCTCCACCGCCTTTTTCAAGCCCGGATGCCGCAGGTAGTGCCATGACCGCGTGATCACCGGCTCGAACCCACGGATCAGTTTGTGCTCACCCTGGGCACCGGCGTCGAAACGTTGCAGGCCTTGGGCGATGGCGTAGTCCATGCCCTGGTAGAAACAGGTTTCGAAATGCAGGCGGTCGAATTCCGCCAGGCAGCCCCAGTAGCGGCCGTAGAAGCTGTCGCCGCCGATCAGGCTGAAAGCCATGGCCACTGGGCGTGTGCCCTGCTTGGCCAGTACCACGCGGATTGCCTCGGGCATACGTTCGGCCAGCAGGCTGAAAAAGGCGCGAGTCAGGTACGGCGCCTGGCGACGGACTGCATAGGTGTTGGCGTAACAGGCGTAGACAAAATCCCACTGCGCCTCGCTCAGTTCGTGGCCTTGCAGCCATTCGAACTCGATGCCCTGCCCCGCCACTTGCTCGCGTTCCTTACGCATCTGCTTGCGTTTGCGCGAACTCAGGGCGTCGAGGAAATCCTGAAAGTCGCGGTAGCCGCGGTTCTGCCAGTGGAATTGACAACCCAGGCGCTGCAACCAGCCCGGTTGGCCGGCCAAGGCCTCATCAGCCAACCCGTCGGTAAAGTTGATATGCGCGCTGGAAAGCCCTTCGATTTCCAGGTAATCGGGCAGGCTGTTGAGCAGCTCGAAACCATCCTCGACGCTGGCGGCTAGGAAACGCGGGCCGCTTACCGGGCTGAACGGCACGCCTACCAGCAGTTTGGGGTAGTAATCGATACCGGCGCGCTCACAGGCATCGGCCCAGCCGTGATCGAACACGTACTCGCCATAGGAATGCCATTTGCGATAACCGGGCAGCGCCGCCACCAGTCGATCGCCTTCCCAGTGCAGCAAATGCTCCGCTTGCCAGCCTGACTGCGGGCCCAGGCTGGCACTGTCCTCCAAAGCGCTGAGGAAGGCATGTCGCACAAAGGGCTGGGCGCTCGGCAGCAGCGCATCCCATGTCTGCGGGGCGATTTCGGACAGGCTGTCCAGGCGTTGCAACGGCATCGGCATCCTCACTACATCATGGCGTGAAAGCTTCGCGAGTATCGCTTATCGCCGCGACCAGCACACCCTTGAATCGCCGGACAGGGCTCTAAACCAATAGTTCCACGCCCGAACAATTTGTCACTGACATGACATTACTTTGCCACTGTTCCGTCATAAACCACCGCGATACTGACGCCTGTTTTTAGAGCGCCTGGTTCTAGCAGGCGGTTATTTTTTCCGTCCGTCAACGGTCGGTTGTGTCCTGGATGGTTTGCCATCCCTCCCCACTTTCGGAGATTGATATGCGTCTTGCTTCCACTAAAACTGCGGCGGTCCTGTGTGGCGGCCTGTTGCTGGCCTTGAGCGTTCCGGCCAGCGCCGCAGTCGACGCTAAATTGCTCGACATGCTCAAGGCCAACGGCCAGATCACTGCGGCGCAGTACACCGAACTGCAAACCGAGTTGGCCAAAGACCAGAAAGAACAGCAGATCGCACGGCAAGCTCAACAAGAGACCAACGAACAGATCGCGGCCACCGCCAAGAAAGCCAACGAACTGAGCGTGTTCGACCAGAAGCTGGCCTGGGCCGCCAAGACGCAGTTCAAGGGTGATGTACGCTTCCGCCAGGAAACCATCAAGATCGACGGCGAACCCAACAACGGCGGGCGTGACAAGGATCGTCAGCGCATCCGTGCCCGCCTGGGCGCTTACACCGAGATCAACCCGCAAGTGGACACCGGCATCCGTATCGCCACCGGCGGCGGCGACGATGCGCGCTCCACCAACCAGGATCAGGATGGCTACTTCGACAAGAAGTCGATCTGGCTGGACCTGGGCTACATCGACTACCACCCCGACCAGATCAAGAACCTGCACGTGATCGGCGGCAAGATGCTGCAACCGTGGGTCAACATGGGCGATGTGATCTGGGATAGCGATATCAACCCTGAAGGCCTGGCCCTGACCTACAAGTACCCGCTGGGCAGCAGCGCCGAGCTGTTCGGCAGCATCGGTAACTACAACCTCAAAGACAACGTCGACGGCGACGGCGTGCAATTCCGCCACGACCTGCGCCTGACCGCCGGCCAGTTGGGCTCGCGTTTCTCGCTGACCGACAACCTGAAACTGACCGTGGGCGGCAGCGTCTACGCCTATCAGAACGATGAGGACAGCCGCTGCACCACGACCACCACGCCGTGCGCGCTGGCGGTCAACGGTAACTCGGCCAACGAAGAGTTCCGCCTGTACGAAGGTTTCAGCCAACTGGACATCGGCGGCCTGGCCGTACCGCTGTCGCTGTACGGTCAATACGTGAAAAACAACGACGCCTCCACCGATCAGGACACCGCCTGGTTGCTGGGCGCCAAGTCCAAAGTGTTCGGTTTCAACCTGGACTACAACTACCGCGACACCCAGCGTAACGCCGTGGTCGGCGCCTTCACCGACTCGGACTTCGCCAACGGCACCACCGGTTCGCGCGGTCACAAGTTCAAAGTGGGTTACGACATCGACAAGAACTTCGCGGTCGGTGCCACGTACTTCCTGACCAAGGCGGATTTCTCCAGCCGTACCCAGCGCGACGCCGACACCAACACCCTGCAGTTGGATGCCGAAGCCAAGTTCTGAAGCTAGGCGTTGTAAGCCTTGGGCCAGGAAGGCCCGAGGTGGTTGTCACAGTCTGGCGTGGGCGGGGCGATCCCCATCATCCGTTCGGCTCACCCACGCGAGCCTGTTTATTTCCCGTCTTTGCGATCCTTGCGCCGCTCGTCAGCGAGCCGCTGCGCCAAGGCATCCACATTCTTGACCGGCGCGTCGGGCATCATCTTCAAGGTGGCTTGCATCAGGCGCATCTGGCGGATAAACCGGCGGCAGTTCGCGCAGAACATCAAGTGATGACGCACCATCAGGCGCTCGCGAAAGGTCAATTGCCCATCGAGATAATCACTGGAACGTGCCACTTGTTCTTTACAGGTCAGCATTCGCCGGTTTCCTCAAAATGCTCCACCGTGGCGAAGACTTTAAGCCGTGCCCGATGCAACAGCACTCGCACATTGGAGAGCGAGAGGGTCAGCAGATTACAGATTTCTTCCAACGCCAGGCCCTGGCGTTCGCGCAAGACCAACACACTGCTTTGCAGCTCGGACAAGCTCAGCAACGTATGTTCCAGGCAGTCGCGCAGCTCGTCCTCGGTGAGTAACGCCTCCGGCGTGTCCTGGTGCCAGGCATAAGGGGCGACGGCCCAGTGACCGTCATCGGGGCTGAAACGGTCGTCGCCGATGGTGCCGTGGGGCGAAGGCAAATCGTCGAGCAGCACCTCCCGACGATTCTGCTTGTAACGGCCCTTGGCGGCATTGGCGGTGATGGTCAGCAACCAGGTCTTGAGGCTGGAACGCCCCTCGAACTTCGCCAGGTTGCGCACCACCGACAGCCAGGCGTCCTGTACCACTTCATCGGCATGGCGCTGGCCGACGATGGCATAAGCCACCGCCCGCATCGCGCTCTGATAGGTGCTCACCAGTTCTTTGTAGGCCTGCTGCTCGCCCTTGAGCAGGCG
The DNA here is from genome assembly GCF_016307435.1 of Pseudomonas sp. S4_EA_1b. Taxonomy (NCBI): domain Bacteria; kingdom Pseudomonadati; phylum Pseudomonadota; class Gammaproteobacteria; order Pseudomonadales; family Pseudomonadaceae; genus Pseudomonas; species Pseudomonas sp. S4_EA_1b. Next base: position 245,968 of record NZ_JAEILC010000045.1, read on the forward strand.
TTCAAGCAGGTGCGCGTCGTCCGCTGCAGCCATTAAAGACTCCGGTTATTCAGCGCTTGCGCAGGATGACACTGCCGATCGAATAACCCGCGCCGAACGAACTGAGCACGGCAACCGAGCCCTTGGGCAAGTCGTCCTGGTAAGTGTGAAACGCAATCACGGAACCGGCCGAACTGGTGTTGGCGTAGGTATCGAGAATCACCGGCGCCTCTTGCACCGTGGCTTCGCGACCCAGCAGTTTCTTCACGATCAGGTGGTTCATGCTCAGGTTGGCCTGGTGCAGCCAGAAGCGCTTCACATCCGCCACATTCAGCTGGTTTTCTTGCAGGTGCACGCCAATCAGTTCAGCGACCATCGGGCATACGTCGCGGAACACCTTGCGGCCTTCCTGCACGAACAGCTTGTCCGGCGCACCGATGCCTTCCGGCGCCGCGCGATTGAGAAAGCCGAAGTTGTTGCGGATGTTGTTGGAGAACTTGGTCAGCAGCTTGGTGCTTACCACGTCGAATTGATGCTCGGAGGTGGCCAGGTCGGCACGCTCCAGGATCACCGCCGTGGCAGCATCGCCGAAGATGAAATGGCTGTCGCGGTCACGAAAGTTCAGGTGACCGGTGCAAACTTCCGGGTTGACCATCAGGATCGCCCGGGCCTGGCCCAGCTGGATGCTGTTGGCGGCATTCTGGATGCCGAACGTAGCGGAAGAACAGGCCACGTTCATATCGAAACCAAAGCCTGCGATACCCAGGGCTTCCTGGACTTCAATGGCGATGGCCGGGTAAGCGCGCTGCAGGTTGGAGCAGGCGACGATCACACCGTCAATGTCGGCGGCGGTCTTACCGGCGCGTTGCAGGGCCTGTTCAGCGGCACCGACGGCCATCTGGCAGAGCACCGACCACTCGTCGTTACTGCGCTCCGGCAGGCTCGGGGTCATGCGCTGGGGGTCGAGAATGCCGTCCTTGTCCATCACGAAGCGGCTTTTGATACCCGATGCTTTCTCGATAAAGGCCGCGCTGGACTCGGTCAGCGCTTGCACATCGCCGCGCTCGATGGCAGCGGCGTTGTCGCTGTTGAACTGATGCACGTAGGTATTGAAAGACTGCACCAGCTCTTCGTTGGAGATGCTGTTGGCCGGGGTGTACAGGCCAGTGCCGCTGATGACGACGTTATGCACGGTCGTTCCTCTAAATCTGTCAGGCAGAAGATATTGGTACCGTCGTACCAAACTGTAAGTAGTCCGATTCCGCACCGCGGACACCAAACTGGCATCGCTTTATTCCATCGCGCCGCAGACTTCTGCGACGATCCCGGCATTTATAGCGGCGAAGTTTGCCACAAACACCGGGATTTGGCGCCATCTGCCAGCGGGTTTCAATAGGAGGGGGGGGCACGCCCCCCTCTCCTATTTTGATCCGCCTGCCTGGCTGACCGAAAAAAGGATCAGGCCTCGACCAGGCTCCACTGCTTGCTCAATCGCTTGTCGGAAATCGGCACCTTGGTTCCAAGCTGTTGGGCAAACAGTGACACGCGGTATTCCTCCAGCCACCAACGGTAAAGCTCCAGTTGCGGGTCGCGCTTGCCTTCTTGGGTGTGTTTGTTCAGGCGGTTCTGGTACTGCGTCCACAGGCCGCTGAGTTCACCGCTCCACACTCGATCTTTCTGTACCTGGCTCGGTAGCTTCTCCAGACGCAATTCGATGGCCTTGAGGTAGCGCGGCAGTTCCTTGAACCATTGCGCCGGCGTTTCACGTACGAAGCCTGGGTACACCAGGTTGCTCAGTTGCTGTTTGATGTCGTTCAACGCCACGGCCTGGGCCAGATCGATCTTGCCTTTGAAGCGCTTTTGCAGGCCGTGCCAGAGTTTCAGCACATCCAGGGTCAGGCGCGCCAGGCGCTCGGCGTGTTCGGTCCAGCCGCTGCGCTTGCGCTCGGCCAGGGCCGCCAGGCCGGCGCCGTCGCGCGGCAGGCTGGCTTCGCCTTCCAACACACAGCTGTCGAGGCTGGCCAACAGGATGTCTTCGACCAGAGCGTCGATACGCCCCAGTTCGCGGTACATCAGCCCCAGTTCGGTAAGACCAGGCAACTTGCCGCGCAGGAATTTTGCCGGTTCCGCCAGCTGCTGCATCAAGAGGCGCTGCAAAGCGCGACGGTGCTGGAACTCTGCCTCGGCGGCGGTTGAGAAACGCCCTTCCTTGACCGTGCCGTTCTCTTCCACCAGCGCCGGGTACACCGTCATGGACAGCCCGGCGATGTTCTGCTGGGTCTTCTCGGCCACCGCCGCGAACACCTTGGCCTCCACCGGTTGTTGGCTTTTCGCGGTCTGCGGCACGGCGAGCGCGGCTTGGCTGGCTTCGGCGAAGCGTGCGGTCAGTTCGGCCAGGTCGCGCCCTTCACCGAGGAACTTGCCCTGGCCGTCGACCACTTCCAGATTCATCTTCAGGTGGTTTTCCACCTGCTGCGCCGCTTCTGCCCAGGCTTCGTCACTGACCCGCGCACCGGTCATGCGCAACAGTTCGCGCCCCAGCGCCTGGGGCAGCGAGCCCTGGCCGAACTCGATACGTTGCAGCGCGGCCTTGACGAAGTCCGGCACCGGCACAAAGTTCTTGCGCAACGCTTTGGGCAGGTTGCGCACCAGCGCGATGCACTTGGCTTCGATCAAACCTGGCACCAGCCATTCCAGGCGCTCGGCGGGCAACGCCGGCAACAGCGGCGCCGGCACGCGCAAGGTCACACCGTCGCGCGGGTGGTTGGGTTCGAAGTGGTAACTCAAGGCCAGGGCCAGATCGCCCAAGTGCAAGGTGTCGGGGTAATGCGCGGCGGTGACTTCGCTGGCCTCGCGGGCCAGCACGTCCTCCTCGCGCATGATCAGCAATTGCGGATCTTTCTGGCTGTTGATCTTGTACCAGCTGTCGAAGGTCGCGGTCTGGTGGATTTCCGCCGGCAAGCGCGCGTCGTAGAAGGCGTACAGGGTTTCTTCGTCGGCCAGGATATCGCGACGGCGGGCCTTGGCTTCCAGGTCGTCGAGCTGCTCCAGCAAGCGCTGGTTGGCGCTGAGGCACCTGGCGCGGGACTGAATCTCGCCGCGCACCAAACCTTCGCGGATAAACAATTCCCGTGAGACGACCGGGTCGACCGGGCCGTAATGCACCGGCCGGCGGCCGACCACAATCAGCCCGAACAGGGTGATTTGCTCAAAGGCCACGACCTGGCCGCGCTTCTTCTCCCAATGGGGCTCGAAGTGGTTCTTCTTGATCAAGTGCCCGGCCAACGGCTCGATCCAGTCGGCGTCGATCTTGGCCACCATGCGCGCATACAGCTTGGTGGTTTCCACCAGTTCGGCGGTCATCAGCCATTGCGGGCGCTTTTTGCCGATGCCCGAGGACGGGTGGATCCAGAAGCGCCGCTGACGCGCCCCGAGGTAATCGCCGTCTTCGGTCTTCTGGCCGATCTGGCTGAGCAGACCAGACAACACGGCTTTGTGCAGTTTCGGGTAGTCCGCCGGGTCTTTATTGATGGCCAACTGCATATCGCGGCAAATCAGGCTCAACTGCCGATGGGAGTCGCGCCACTCGCGCAGGCGCAAATAGTTGAGGAAGTTTTTGCGGCACCAGTTGCGCAGCGGGCTGGCGGTCAGTTCCTGGCGCTGCTCTTCAAAGCCGCGCCACAGATTGACCAAGCCGGCGAAGTCCGAATCCGGGTCTTTCCACTGCGCGTGGGCCTGGTCGGCGGCCTGTTGGCGCTCCGGTGGGCGCTCGCGCGGGTCCTGGATCGACATGGCACTGGCGACGATCAGCACTTCCTGCAAACTGCCGAGCTTGGCCGCTTCCAGTAGCATGCGGCCCATGCGCGGGTCCACCGGCAGGCGCGCCAACTGGCGGCCCAGTGGGGTCAACTGGCTGTTTCGGTCCACCGCCGACAGCTCTTGCAGCAGATTGAAACCGTCACTGATGGCCTTGCCGTCCGGCGGTTCGATAAACGGGAAGTCGGTAATTTCGCCCAGGCGCAGGTGCAGCATTTGCAGGATCACCGCGGCGAGGTTGGTGCGCAGGATTTCCGGGTCGGTGAATTCCGGACGGCCGATAAAATCCTCTTCGCTGTACAAACGCACGCAGATGCCCGGCTCAACCCGACCGCAGCGGCCCTTACGCTGGTTGGCGCTGGCCTGGGAAATCGCTTCGATGGGCAGGCGCTGCACCTTGGCGCGGTAGCTGTAGCGACTGATGCGCGCCGTGCCGCTGTCGATCACATAGCGAATGCCCGGCACCGTCAGCGAGGTCTCCGCGACGTTGGTCGCCAGCACCACGCGACGGCCAGGATGGGATTGGAAAATCCGCTGCTGCTCGGCCGGCGACAGGCGCGCATACAACGGCAGAATCTCGGTGTGCTTGAGCTGGGCCTTGCGCAGCATGTCGGCGGCGTCGCGAATCTCGCGCTCGCCCGGCAGGAACACCAACACGTCGCCGGGGCTACGCCGTTCGCTGCGCTCGTAGGCGGCGATTTCATCGAGGGTGGCGAGGATCGCCTGGTCGACGGTGAGGTCGTCCTCGACACGGTTGCCCTCCTCGTCCTGCTCCAGGGTCAGCGGGCGGTACCAAGTCTCCACCGGGAACGTTCGGCCCGATACCTCCACGATCGGCGCATCGTCGAAGTGCTTGGAGAAGCGCTCCAGGTCGATGGTGGCCGAAGTGATGATCACTTTGAGGTCGGGGCGACGCGGCAACAGGGTCTTGAGGTAGCCGAGCAGGAAGTCGATGTTCAGGCTGCGTTCGTGGGCTTCGTCGACGATGATCGTGTCGTAGCGTTCCAGATAACGGTCGTTCTGGGTTTCCGCCAGCAGGATGCCGTCGGTCATCAGCTTGATCAGGGTGTTGGCGTCGCTCTGGTCTTCGAAACGGACCTGGTAACCGACCAGCGCGCCGAGGGGCGTGGCCAGTTCTTCGGCGACGCGGCTGGCCACGCTACGCGCGGCGATCCGGCGTGGCTGGGTATGGCCAATCAGGCCGTACTGGCCGCGACCGATCTCCAGGCAGATCTTCGGCAGTTGGGTGGTCTTACCCGAGCCGGTTTCGCCGGCAATGATCAACACCTGGTGCTTGCTCAGCGCGGCCTTGATCTCATCGCGCTTGGCGGCGATGGGCAGGCTGTCGTCATAGCGGATCACTGGCAGGCTGGCGCGCCGCGCCGTCACCTGGGCACAGGAGGCCTGCATGCGCGCGACCCACTGCGCCAACTTTTCCTCGTCGGGTTTCTTGCGCAGCTCAAGCAACTGCCGGCGCAAGCGGTGGCGGTCGGCGAGCATGGCGTGATCGAGGTTTTTGAGCAGTTGGTCGATAGTGGGCGCTTGGTCAGTCATCTGGTACGTGAGGGCCGTCTATTTATGCAGGGCGCCGATTGTGGCAGAAAAGCGGGGGTTAGCGGCAAGCTTCAAGCGGCCAGCAAGGGCCGCTTGAAGCTTACGGCTGGCCCTTTCTCCTGTAAGGAAACACATCGATCACCTTCCCCGCCCGAATCGCCTCTTGCAGGCCCTTCCAATAATCCGCGTTGTACAACTCGCCATGCAGTTCATTGAATAGCTTGCGCTGGCCGATGTCGGCAAACAGGAACGGCGGGAACTCCTCCGGGAACACGTCCAGCGGCCCGATGGAGTACCAGGGCTCGGAGGCCATTTCATCCTCGGGTGTACGCGGGGCGGGAATGTGGCGGAAGTTGGCCTCGGTGAGAAAGCAGATTTCGTCGTAGTCGTAGAACACCACGCGGCCGTGACGGGTGACGCCGAAGTTCTTGAGCAGCATGTCACCGGGGAAAATATTCGCCGCCGCCAACTGCTTGATGGCCAGGCCGTAATCCTCCAGGGCTTCGCGTACCTGTGCGGGGTTGGCGTTTTCCAGGTAGAGGTTGAGCGGAGTCATGCGCCGTTCGGTCCAGCAGTGGCGGATCAGCACGGTGTCGCCTTCCACTTCGACGGTACCGGCGGCCACGTCCAGCAGTTCGCCCAGGCAATCAGGGTCGAACTTACTCAAAGGAAAGCGAAAATCGGCGAACTCCTGGGTATCGGCCATGCGCCCCACGCGGTCGACGCTTTTAACCAGGCGGTACTTTTCGATCACGGTGGCGCGGTTGACGTTTTTCGACGGTGAGAAACGGTCCTTGATGATCTTGAACACGGTGTTGAAGCCCGGCAGGGTGAACACGCTCATGACCATGCCGCGCACGCCGGGGGCCATGATGAACTGGTCGTCCGTGGTGGCCAGGTGGTTGATCAGCGCGCGGTAGAACTCCGACTTGCCGTGCTTATAGAAACCGATGGAAGTGTACAACTCGGCAATGTGCTTGCCCGGCAGAATGCGCTTGAGAAACCCGACGAATTCCGCCGGCACCGGCACATCCACCATGAAGTAGGAACGGGTGAACGAGAAGATGATCGACACCTCGGCCTCATCGGTGATCAGCGCATCGATGCGGATGCCCTGCCCTTCGCGGTGCAGCAGCGGAATCACCAGCGGCCATTGCTCATCGCGGGTATAGATGCGCCCGACCAGGTAGGCCCCTTTATTGCGGTACAGCACCGACGAAAACAGCTCGACTTTGAGGTCCGGGTCTTTGCATACCCAGTCCGGCAAGTTCTCCCGCAGTTGAGCTTCGAGTCGGTGCAAGTCGGCCGCCAGGTCGGCGTAGGGCTCGCTGAAGCGGTAGTCCTCGACGATCTGCGCGAGCATCTCGGCAATCTGCCCGGCCGGCGCGTAGACACGGGTTTGCGCCGCGCGCGCGCGGCGCAGGCTGGGCCGGGTGGTGTGGATAAACATGCAGCCGTCGCTGATCAGGTCGTGGCTGAACAGGCCGCAGAAGATCGAGTTGTACCAGGTCTCGGACAATTCATCGTCGAAACGCAGGTCGATCAGGCCGATATAGGCGCTTTTCACCAGAGGCCACAGGTCGATGTCCAGCAGATCGGCGGCCTCGAACCCAGCGCGCAGCCGCGTGGTGACTTCGCCGACCTTTTCTTCATACAGGTTGATCCGCGCCGCCGATGCCGCTTGGCCCAACTGCCATTGGGCCTTTTCGAAACGCTCGCGCGCACCATCGGTGATCTGACGAAAGTGTTCGCGGTAGTCATCGAAGCCCTCAAGGATGGTGCGGGCGATGGCAAGGGCGGGCGTGGGCTGCGACATGCGGGAAACCTCGAACGGGCATCGGGAAGCCCTGAGCTTAGCCAGTGCGGGAACCCAGGAGAAGAAGGATTTTCGGCGCAGTTGGATTCAATCAGACAAAAAACCAGTGCGCACCCTGCCGTCACTGTAATCAGGGATTGTGCCGCGCAGGCCGCTGGGCAACACTCGCCGGCTTATTCGCGTAGGAAGTTTTCCGTGAGACCTGTCGACACCCTCTACCTGCTGGGACTGGCCGCTATCTGGGGCGCGAGTTTCTTGTTTATGCGCATCATTGCGCCGGAAATCGGTACGCTGCCCACCGCGTTCTTCCGCGTATCGATCGCCGCCGCCGGCTTGCTGGTAATGCTGGCCGTGATGCGGGTGAAATGGGATTTCCAGGGTAAATTCAGAACCGTCCTGCTGCTGGGGGTGATCAATTCCGGGATCCCCGCCACCATGTACTCGGTGGCCGCCCAAGTGCTGCCGGCCGGCTATTCGGCGATTTTCAACGCCACCACGCCGCTGATGGGCGTGTTGATCGGCGGGTTGTTCTTCAGCGAACGCCTGACCCCGTCGAAAATCGCCGGCGTGTGCCTGGGCCTGCTGGGCGTGGCCGTGCTGACCCGCGCCGGGCCGGTGGCATTCGACCTGCCCCTGCTGATGGGTGCCCTCGCCTGTCTGCTGGCCACCACCTGCTATGGCTTTGCCGGGTTCCTGGCACGCCGCTGGCTGGATCGACGCGGCGGCCTGGACAGCCGCCTCGCCGCTCTAGGCAGCATGCTCGGTGCGACCTTGTTTCTACTGCCATTCTTCGCCGTCAGTGCCCTATATCAGCCACCGGCCAGTTGGGGCGGTTGGCAGGTCTGGGCATCGCTGCTGGGGCTTGGATTGGTGTGTACGGCATTTGCCTACGTGTTGTACTTCCGCTTGCTGACGGCCATCGGGCCGGTGCGCTCGATGACCACCACATTCCTGATCCCGCCGTTTGGCGTGCTGTGGGGCGCGTTATTGCTGGATGAGCCGCTGTCCATGGCTCATCTATATGGTGGGGTGTTGATCGCGGGCGCGCTGTGGCTGGTATTACGGGTAGGGAAACTGGCCAAGACCTTGTAGGCAGGTTTCATGCGGGGAGCCAGGGACGGTCGTTATACTGCCGCCCGGTATTTTCAAGGATTCCTCCCATGCTGACCCTGCCCTGGCTGTACCTGGCACTGCTTTCCATCGGCTATGTAATGGCCCTGGTTTACGGACAATTGGGTGCACTGGCGTTGGTGTCAGTCGCCCTACTGCTGGTCGCCGGCTATGCCGTGCGCCAACAACACACACCCTGGGCGCGCTACCTGGGCCACGGCCTGTTTATCGTATTGGCGCTGGGCCTGGCGATGCATTGGTTGCCGGGCTTCTATAACGGCCGCGGGATCGACCCGCAACGCTTCACCCCCGATGCAGTGCCGTTCTCGATGTACCTGAATCAGGACAAACCTCTGATCGGCTTCTGGCTGCTGCTGGCCTGCCCCTGGATCGTGGCGCGGCGCGCGTTGCGCCTGTCGATCTGTGTCACCGCCCTAGCCTTGACCCTCACCGCCATCGCGGCCCTGGGCGGCGCGGCGCTGCTTGGCATCATCAGTTGGGCACCGAAATGGCCGGATCCGGCGTGGCTGTGGGTGCTCAATAATCTGCTGTTGGTCACGCTGGTGGAAGAAGCGCTGTTCCGTGGCTACATTCAAGGCGGCTTGAGCCGGCGCTTCAAGCACCTGCCCTATGGCGACAACCTCGCGCTGTTGTTGGCGTCGCTGCTATTCGGCCTGGTGCACCTGGGGGCGGGGTGGCACTGGGTGCTGCTGGCGAGCATTGCCGGGGTCGGTTACGGCTTGGCATACCGGTTTGGCGGCCTCGGGGCGGCGATTGCCACGCACTTTGGCTTGAACCTGCTTCACTTCGGCTTGTTTACCTATCCGATGCTGGCCGGTTGATTGTTGCAAAAATAAGTTAAATAAACCCCCGTGCCGGTCGATACCCCCTGAAAGCCTTGCGGATTGAACAATCATGCGTAATAACCAGCCCGTTACCCAGCGCGAACGTACCTTCCCCGCTCAGCAACGGTTGATCTCCACCACGGATGCCAAGGGCGTGATCACTTACTGCAACGACGCGTTTGTCGAGATCAGTGGGTTCAGCCGTGAAGAACTGCTGCGCGCCCCGCACAACCTGGTACGTCACCCGGATGTTCCGGCGGCAGTGTTCGCGCACATGTGGACGACGCTCAAACAAGGCTTGCCATGGATGGGCATTGTCAAGAACCGCTGCAAGACCGGCGATCATTACTGGGTGAATGCCTATGTAACGCCGATTTTCGATGGCAACCAGGTGGTCGGCTACGAATCGGTGCGGGTCAAACCCACCGCCGAGCAGATCCGCCGGGCCGAAGCGCTCTACCAACGCATCAACCAGGGCAAGTCGGCGATTCCACAGCGCGACAAGTGGCTACCGGTGCTTCAGGACTGGGTGCCTTTTATTCTGGTGAGCCAGTTGAGCTTTATGATTGGGGCCTGGCTTAACTCCCACTGGGGTTTTGCCTTGGCCGCGGCGCTGTCGGTGCCCTTGGGCCTGCTGGGCCTGAGCTGGCAACAGCGCGGCCTCAAGCGCCTGCTGCGCCTGGCCGAGCAGACCACGTCCGACCCGTTGATCGCGCAGATGTACACCGACAGCCGTGGCGCCCAGGCGCGTCTGGAGATGTCGATCCTCAGCCAGGAGGCGCGTCTGAGGACGTGTCTGACCCGCTTGCAAGACACTGCCGAGCACCTCAACGATCAGGCGTCGCAGTCCAATACCCTGGCGCATAACAGCTCCAGCAGCCTGGAGCGCCAGCGCGTCGAAACCGAACAAGTGGCCACCGCCGTCAACCAGATGGCCGCGACCACCCAGGAAGTGGCCAGCCACGTGCAGCGCACCGCCGATGCCACCCAGGAAGCCAATCGCCTGACCGGTCGCGGCCGCGATATCGCCGGGGAAACCCGCGAGGCGATTCAGCGCTTGTCCACCGCCGTGGGTGAAACCGGTGTCACCGTGACCCAACTGGCCAAGGACAGCGATGAAATCGGTGGCGTGGTCGATGTGATCAAAGGTATTGCCGACCAGACCAACCTGCTGGCGCTGAACGCCGCCATCGAAGCGGCGCGTGCTGGGGAAATGGGTCGCGGCTTTGCCGTAGTGGCCGACGAGGTTCGCCAACTGGCGCAACGTACCGCCGAGTCTACCGGGCAGATCCATACCTTGATCGCCAAGCTGCAACAAACCGCCAGCGCGGCCGTGCAGACCATGGATGCCGGGCATCGTCAGGCCGAAGAAGGCGTGGCACGGGTGATGGAAGCGGATCAGGCACTGGTGGGCATCAGCGAGGCGGTGGCGCACATCACCGATATGACCAGCCAGATCGCCGCCGCGACCGAGGAGCAAAGCTCGGTGGCTGAGGAGATCAGCCGCAATATCAGCACCATTGCACTGCTGGCCGATCAAACCTCGGAACAGGCCCTGAACTCGGCGCAACTGAGCGAAGACCTGACCCACACAGCTAATAGCCAGTATTCCTTGGTCGAACGTTTCAACCGATAGACCGCTATCGGGAGCAAGCCCCCTCCCACAGTTAACCGCGTACATCCCTTGGAATGCGGTCGAATGTGGGAGGGGGCTTGCTCCCGATTGGCCCTAACAGACGCTGAGAAACTCAGCCACCTGCACGGCCGCAGCCTCCAAATGCTGCTCATGCGTAAACCCCGAAGCCTTCAACGGCTTCAAGTCATGGTCCCCCGCCTCCAGCCACATCACCTCGATACTCGGCGATAACGCATAAGTCTCTACCGCGGCCCGATTACCCAAAGCATCGCGCTCACCTTGCACGATCAAGGTCGGGGTCTTCAGCTCGGCCAAATGTTCGACCCGAGGCTTCTGCGGCTTGCCCACTGCATAAAACGGATACCCCAGGCACACCAACCCATCGGCGCCCAGTTCGTCGGCCACCAGACTGGCCATGCGCCCGCCCATGGACTTGCCACCGATGGCCACAGACCCAGCGACATGACGCCGCACCTCGGCATACACCTCACGCCAGGCCTGCAGCAGTTTCGGTGCCGGGTTAGGTGGGCGTTTGCCGCCGTCGAGCCGGCGCTGAGCCATATAGGGAAACTCGAAGCGCAACACGTTCACGCCTTGTGCGGCAAGGCGTGCAGCCATGTCGTTCATAAAGGTTGAGTCCATTGGCGCGCCGGCGCCGTGGGCCAGGATCAGCGTGATCGGCCCGCCCGAGGGCGCGTTGGACGCGACATTCCACAACCAGCCATGTTCCCGCGCACACTGCGCCCATTGATCCCCGTCAATACTGGCCTTGTGCTCTTTGCCCATGCTTGCCTCGCTATTTAGTCTGCCTATAACTCCAGCCCAAGTGCCGCTCGGCTTGGGTTGAACCGTGGATGGGGAACCATGAACACTACATTAAGTACCGCCTATAACTACAAGGTGGTCCGCCAATTCGCCATTATGACGGTGGTGTGGGGCATCGTCGGCATGGGGCTCGGGGTTTTTCTCGCCGCCCAATTGGTTTGGCCCGCGCTCAACTTCGATTTGCCCTGGACCAGCTTTGGCCGTTTACGCCCATTGCATACCAACGCGGTGATCTTCGCGTTCGGTGGCTGTGCGCTATTCGCCAGCTCCTTCTACTCGGTGCAGCGCACCTGCCAGACCCAGCTGTTCGCGCCGAAACTCGCCGCGTTCTGCTTCTGGGGCTGGCAGCTGGTGATCCTGCTCGCCGCAATCACCTTGCCGCTGGGCTACACCAGCTCCAAGGAATACGCCGAGCTGGAATGGCCGATCGACATCTTGATCACCATCGTCTGGGTGGCCTACGCCATTGTGTTCTTCGGCACCGTGGCCAAGCGCAACACCAAGCACATCTACGTCGGTAACTGGTTCTTCGGTGCGTTCATCATCACCGTGGCCATCCTGCATATCGTCAACAACCTGGAAATCCCGGTCAGCCTGACCAAGTCCTACTCGCTGTACGGCGGTGCGACGGATGCCATGGTGCAGTGGTGGTATGGGCACAACGCGGTAGGCTTTTTCCTCACCGCCGGTTTCCTCGGCATGATGTATTACTTCGTGCCCAAGCAAGCCGAGCGTCCGGTGTACTCCTATCGCCTGTCCATCGTGCACTTCTGGGCGCTGATCACCCTGTACATCTGGGCCGGCCCGCACCACCTGCACTACACCGCACTGCCGGACTGGGCACAGTCCTTGGGCATGGTGATGTCGCTGGTTCTGCTGGCGCCAAGCTGGGGCGGCATGATCAACGGCATGATGACCCTCTCGGGCGCCTGGCATAAATTGCGCAGCGACCCGATCCTGCGCTTCCTGGTGGTGTCCCTGGCGTTCTACGGCATGTCGACCTTCGAAGGTCCGATGATGGCGATCAAGACCGTCAACTCGCTCTCCCACTACACCGACTGGACCATCGGCCACGTACACGCCGGCGCTCTCGGTTGGGTGGCGATGATCTCCATCGGCGCGCTGTATCACATGATCCCGAAAGTCTTCGGCCGCGAGCAGATGTACAGCCTTGGCCTGATCAACGCGCACTTCTGGCTGGCCACCATCGGCACCGTGCTCTACATCGCCTCGATGTGGGTCAACGGCATTGCCCAAGGCCTGATGTGGCGTGCGATCAACGACGACGGCACCTTGACCTACTCCTTCGTCGAGACCCTGGTGGCCAGCCACCCAGGCTTCATCGTACGGCTGGTGGGCGGCGCGGTGTTCCTCAGCGGCATGTTGCTGATGGCTTACAACACATGGCGCACCGTGCGCTCGGCACAACCTGTCGAAGCCGCCCCTGTCGCGCAGATGGCCTGAGGAGTCAGTGATGAAACACGAAACGATTGAAAAGAACGTCGGCCTGATGATGCTGCTGATGGTGCTCGCCGTGAGCATCGGCGGCCTGACCCAGATCGTCCCGCTGTTCTTCCAGGACGTGACCAACAAGCCGGTCGAAGGCATGAAGCCCTACACCGCGCTGCAACTGGAAGGCCGCGACATCTACATCCGCGAAGGCTGCGTGCAATGCCACTCGCAGATGATCCGCCCGTTCCGCGCCGAAACCGAACGCTACGGCCACTACTCGGTCGCCGGCGAAAGCGTGTGGGACCACCCGTTCCTGTGGGGCTCCAAGCGCACCGGCCCGGACCTGGCGCGCGTCGGCGCACGTTACTCCGACGACTGGCACCGTGCGCACTTGTACAACCCGCGCAACGTGGTGCCTGAGTCGAAAATGCCGGCCTACCCGTGGCTCGTCACGGCCCCGGTCGACAGCAGCCACACCGAGACCAAGTTGAACGTAATGCGCACCCTCGGCGTGCCGTACACCGACGACGACATCAAGGGCGCCGTGGCCAGCCTCAAGGGCAAAACCGAGATGGACGCGCTGGTCTCGTACCTGCAAGTGCTCGGCACTGCCATCAAGAGCAAGAGGTGAGCCATGGGATTTGAATTCGATGCGGGCACCATCCGCGGCCTCGGCACGCTGGTGGTCGCCATCGCCTTTATCGGCTTGTCGCTGTGGGTGTTCAACAATCGGCGCAATGCGGAATTCGAGCAGGCGCGCCTGCTGCCGTTCGCCGACGAGCCCACCGCCCCCCCATCCGACGCTCAAGAAGAGCCTGCAATAAGGAGCACTCGGCCATGACCCTATTTTGGAGTACATGGATCTGCGTACTGACCATCGGCAGCCTGATCGGGCTGACCTGGCTGTTGATCTCCACCCGCAAGGGCGAGACCAAAGGCAGTGTCGACCAGACCATGGGCCACGCCTTCGATGGCATCGAGGAATACGACAACCCCCTGCCCCAGTGGTGGTTCATGCTGTTCGTCGGCACCTTGGTGTTCGCGGTCGGCTACCTGATCCTCTATCCGGGCCTGGGCAACTGGAAAGGCGTGCTGCCGGGCTATGAAGGCGGTTGGACCCAGGCCAAGGAATGGGAAAAGGAAATGGCCAAGGCCGATGCGAAATTTGGGCCGATCTACGCCAAATTCGCGGCCATGCCCGTGGAAGAAGTAGCCAAAGACCCACAAGCGCTGAAAATGGGTGGCCGCCTGTTCGCCTCCAACTGCGCGGTGTGCCACGGCTCGGATGCCAAGGGCGCGTACGGCTTCCCAAACCTGGCCGACAACCTGTGGCGCTGGGGCGGCTCTGCCGAGGCGATCAAGACCACCATCATGAACGGTCGCCACGCGGCGATGCCGGCCTGGGGTGAAGTACTGGGCGAAGACGGCGTGAAAAACGTCGCGGCCTATGTGCGCCACGACCTGGCCAAGTTGCCGCTGCCGGCCGATAGCACCGCCGATCTGGCCGCTGGCCAAGCCACCTTCAACACCACCTGCGTTGCCTGCCACGGCCCGCAAGGCCACGGTGTGGAAGCCATGGGCGCGCCTAACCTGACCGAACCCGCCGGTTTCATCTACGGCACCGGCCTGGCGCAATTGCAGCAGACCATCCGTCACGGCCGTCAAGGCCAGATGCCAGCGCAGGAAGCCCTGCAAGGCAATGACAAAGTGCACCTACTGGCGGCTTACGTGTACAGCCTGTCCCACAACGCTGATGGCGCAAAGCCAGAAAGCCAAGCGCAATAACCACACAAGGCCGCCCCGCCCGGGGCGGCCGCTGCTTCGTCTGTAGGAGCGGGCTTGCTCGCTCCCACACCGACCGCCCTACGCGACCAAGTGTCGCACCCGTCTAAAGCAAACCTTTCCCCTCCTCCCATTCGGGTCTACGCTTGCTTGCACAGTGGACCGATCCTGGTGTACGCGACGAGTCACGTTGCGACCTGCAAAATTTCCTGTCCACTCGATCAGCTTTCCATTTCGGATTTTGTCCTTACGCCAAACATGGAAAGGGCGCAGAATCTGGCGTGGAACGCATTGATACAGGTCAGTCATTGCGTTGCAATGACCCCTCGCTTTCTACATACTTGCGGCCGATTTTTACCTATAAAAAAACCTAAACCGTGGAACCTTAGAATGAGCACAGCAATCAGTCCGACTGCTTATAACTATAAGGTAGTCCGCCAGTTCGCCATCATGACGGTGGTCTGGGGGATCCTTGGCATGGGGCTCGGGGTCTTCATCGCCTCGCAACTGGTCTGGCCGGAATTGAATTTCGACCTGCCCTGGACGACCTTCGGTCGCCTGCGCCCGCTGCACACCAACCTGGTGATTTTCGCCTTCGGCGGATGTGCATTGTTTGCCACCTCCTACTATGTCGTGCAGCGAACCTGCCAGACGCGACTGATCTCCGATGGCCTCGCCGCTTTCACCTTCTGGGGTTGGCAAGCGGTCATCATCGGCGCCATCGTCACCCTGCCGTTGGGTTACACCACCACCAAGGAATACGCCGAGCTGGAATGGCCCATCGCCATTTTGCTGGCCGTGGTCTGGGTGACCTACGCTGCGGTGTTCTTCGGCACCATCATCAAGCGCAAGACCAAGCACATCTATGTGGGCAACTGGTTCTACGGCGCGTTCATCCTGGTGACGGCGATGCTGCACATCGTCAACCACGCGTCGTTGCCGGTCAGCCTGTTCAAGTCCTATTCAGCTTACTCGGGCGCGACGGATGCAATGATCCAGTGGTGGTACGGGCATAACGCCGTAGGCTTTTTCCTCACCACCGGCTTCCTGGGGATGATGTACTACTTCGTGCCGAAACAGGCCGAACGCCCTATCTACTCCTATCGCCTGTCCATCGTGCACTTCTGGGCGCTGATCACCCTGTATATCTGGGCCGGTCCGCACCACCTGCACTACACCGCGCTGCCGGACTGGGCGCAATCCCTGGGCATGGCCATGTCGATCATCCTGCTGGCGCCAAGCTGGGGCGGCATGATCAACGGCATGATGACCCTCTCGGGCGCCTGGCATAAATTGCGCACCGACCCGATCCTGCGCTTCCTGGTGGTGTCCCTGGCGTTCTACGGCATGTCGACCTTCGAAGGTCCGATGATGGCGATCAAGACCGTCAACTCGCTCTCCCACTACACCGACTGGACCATCGGCCACGTTCACGCTGGCGCCCTCGGTTGGGTGGCGATGATCTCCATCGGCGCGCTGTACCACATGATTCCCAAACTGTTCGGCCGCGCGCAGATGCACAGCGTCGGGCTGATCAACACGCACTTCTGGCTTGCAACTATCGGCACCGTGCTCTACATCGCCTCGATGTGGGTCAACGGCATCACCCAGGGCCTGATGTGGCGTGCGATCAACGATGACGGCACCCTCACCTACTCCTTCGTCGAAGCGCTGCAAGCCAGCCACCCGGGCTACATCGTTCGTGCCCTGGGCGGTGCGTTCTTTGCCGCCGGCATGCTGTTCATGGCCTACAACGTGTTCCGCACCGTGCGGGCCTCGGACCCCGTAGAAGCTGAAGCCGCCGCCAAGATCGCCGTTGTGGGAGCCCACTGATGAAGCATGAAGTAGTCGAGAAGAATATCGGCCTGCTGGCCTTCTTCATGGTCATCGCCGTGAGCATCGGCGGCTTGACCCAAATCGTCCCGCTGTTCTTCCAGGACGTGACCAACAAGCCGGTCGAAGGCATGAAGCCGCGCACCGCCCTTGAACTGGAAGGCCGCGACGTCTACATCGCCAACGGCTGCGTGGGCTGCCACTCGCAGATGATCCGCCCGTTCCGCGCCGAAACCGAACGCTACGGCCACTACTCGGTCGCCGGCGAAAGCGTGTGGGACCACCCGTTCCTGTGGGGTTCCAAGCGCACCGGCCCGGACCTGGCGCGCGTGGGCGGGCGTTACTCCGATGACTGGCAACGTGCGCACCTGTACAACCCGCGCAACGTCGTGCCCGAGTCGAAAATGCCGGCGTACCCGTTCCTCGTGGAAAACAAGCTCGACGGCAAGGACACCGCGAAGAAGATGGAAGTCTTGCGCACCCTGGGCGTGCCCTACACCGACGAAGACATCGCCGGTGCCGCGGCTGCCGTGAAGGGCAAGACCGAAATGGACGCATTGGTGGCCTACCTGCAGGGCCTGGGCACCATCATCAAAAGCAAACGGTGACTCTTCATGGATATCGGGATGATTCGTGGCGTGGGCACCGTTGTGGTGATGGTGGCCTTTGTCGGCCTGGCGCTGTGGGTGTTCAGCCCCAAGCGCAAGTCGGAGTTTGACGACGCAACCATGCTGCCCTTTGCGGATGACCCCGAAGCCATCAAGCACGTCGAGCAAGCTTCTAGGAGTAACAAAGAATGACTACGTTCTGGAGTCTGTACGTCACAGTCCTCAGTCTGGGTACCATCTTCGCCCTGACCTGGCTGCTGCTGTCGACCCGCAAGGGCCAGCGCGCCGAGCAAACCGACGAAACCGTCGGCCACTCGTTCGACGGCATCGAGGAGTACGACAACCCGCTGCCCAAGTGGTGGTTCATGCTGTTCGTCGGCACCATCGTGTTTGCCCTTGGTTACCTGGTGCTGTACCCGGGCCTGGGCAACTGGAAGGGTCTGCTGCCGGGCTATAACTACCTCGACAACGACAAGCAAACCCCCTTCGCCAACGGTCAGACCGGCTGGACCGGCGTGCACGAATGGGAGAAGGAAATGGCCCGCTCGGACGCCAAGTTCGGGCCGATCTTCGCCAAATTCGCCTCGATGCCGATCGAAGAAGTTGCCAAGGACCCACAAGCGCTGAAAATGGGCGGCCGCCTGTTCGCCTCCAACTGCTCGGTGTGCCACGGCTCCGACGCCAAGGGCGCCTATGGTTTCCCCAACCTGACCGACGCCGACTGGCGCTGGGGCGGCGAACCTAACACCATCAAGGAAACCATCCTCAAAGGCCGCCACGCGGTGATGCCAGGCTGGGCCGAAGTGATTGGCGAACAAGGCGTGGCC